>JAAYXC010000111.1 GCA_012516115.1 Bacillota bacterium
AGGATGGACCGGACAATAAAAAAGGCGCCGCAGCCGGGCGCCCCATCCGGAGGTCCCGTGATTCATCGTTAGGGACGGGGGATAACACCCCGGTCGGATCGATATTCCTTGAGCCTTTCGGCCAAGGCCGGATCGAGTTCGGCCATGACCTCAACCCCGTCCGCGCGCGGTTCTTCGCCCTTGATGGACCCCTCCGCGTGGAGGCGGGAAAGGATCTCCAGAGCGGAGAAGGGGACGAAAAACCGGTAGATTTGCCGCCGCGCGGCGAAATGGGCGGCGACGCGTTCTTTGAGTTCCGAAAGCCCCCAACCTTGCCGGGCGGAGACGGCCACCGAACCGGGGAAAAGACGTCCATAGCCCGGCAGTTCATCCGGGGTGAGGAGATCGATCTTGTTTAACACCGGGATCGTAGGCCGGTCGCCTATCCCCAGTTCCATCAGGACGGCGTGGACCGCCGCGGCCTGCGCGGAAAGGTCCGGGGCCGTGACATCGAGGACGTGGAGGAGGAGATCGGCCTCGACCACTTCTTCCAGGGTGGCGCGGAAGGCCGCCACGAGCTGGTGGGGGAGTTTGCGGATGAACCCGACGGTATCCACCAGGACGGCTTTGATCCCGCCGGGAAGAAAGAGGCGGCGAAGGGTGGGATCGAGGGTGGCGAAGAGTTTATCCTCCACCAGGGCCCCACCGGCGGTGAGGGCATTGAAGAGGGTCGATTTACCGGCGTTGGTATAACCGACCAGAGCCACGGTAGCCACCCCCGCTTTTTCCCGCGGCCGACGCATCAGGGCACGTTGCGCCCGCACCTCCGCCAGCGCGTGGCGGAGATGGGCCATACGTTGTCGAATACGGCGTCGATCGAGCTCGAGTTTGGTCTCACCGGGCCCCCGGGTACCGATCCCACCGCCCAGGCGGGAGAGGACCATCCCCTGACCGGTCAGGCGGGGAAGGAGGTAGGTCAGCTGGGCCAACTCCACCTGGAGTCGTGCTTCTTTCGTCCGCGCCCTCTGGGCGAAGATATCGAGGATAAGCCCGGTCCGGTCGATGGTCTTGACCCCGAAGACTTCTTCCAGGTTCCGTTCCTGGACCGGGGTGAGTTCTTCGTCGAAGATGACCAGATCGGCCGCTACCTCCTTGACCTTTTCCCGCACAAACGCGGTCTTCCCTTGCCCGATAAAATAGGCCGGATCCGGTCGGTCCCTCTTTTGGACGAGACGTTCCACCACCTCGGCCCCGGCGGTCTCGGCCAGGGCGGCCAGTTCATCGAGGTCGGGCCGTCCGTCATCCCAGATCAAACCGACCAGAACGGCGCGTTCTTTCTCCATCGGTCGACCCCTTTTTCTCCTTTTGCTTTGATTATAACGCAAATCTACCTCCGCAAGGGGTATGGGGTTTAAGAAAAAAGAGGGCTGCGCGCCTGTAGCCCTCTTTTCTAAACGGGGGGTCCTTTTCCGGTGGTTAACGCACGAGCCCCACCTTTACCGTGGCCGTCATCTTCCGCCAGGTCCGCCCGAAGGTACCGCGTTCCAGCCGGTAGAAGACCACGGATAATCGCTCGCCGAGGCGGCGCCCGGCCACAAAACCGGCCAGGTCGAAGTGCGGTCCGATCTCCTGCCCGGCGATCTGGACGAGGAGGTCGTAAGGCCGCAGCCCGGCCGCCTCGGCGCCGCTTCCCGGGTTAACTTCGACGATCAAGGCCCCGCCCGCCGCCGGTACCGTCGCCCTGGTGGCGCTCTCGAGCCAGGCGATGCCCTCTTCGTCGAGCATTTTATAGGTGATCCCGAGCCCCGGCCTTTGGACGCGGCCGTAAGCGATGAGTTGCTTGGCCACTTCTTTGGCCGTGTTAATGGGGATGGCAAACCCGATCCCCTGGGCCTGGGCGACGATGGCCGTGTTGATGCCGATGACTTCTCCATCGGTGTTCAAAAGTGGTCCCCCGCTGTTGCCGGGATTAATCGAAGCATCCGTCTGGATCATCCCCCGCATGACCTGATTGGCGTTTATCTGGAGGGTCCGGTTGACCGCGCTGATGACCCCCATGGTCACCGTGTTCCGGAGGTTTTCGCCCAGGGGATTACCGATGGCCACCGCTAACTGTCCCACCTGGATGCGGTCCGAGTCGCCCAGCCGGGCCACGGGCAGGTCGCGGCCGTCGATCTTCACCACCGCCAAGTCGGTCAAGGGATCGGCCCCCACGACCTTACCCGGAAAATGGCGGCCGTCGGATAGGACCACCGTGATCTGGATCGTTTCGCTTCCCCGGCCGGCGATGACGTGGTTGTTGGTGAGGATATAACCGTTCTTATCGAAGATCACCCCCGAGCCGAGGCCGGACCATTCCCTGGTCATCGGTTGGAAAAAGAAGTCGAGCACGGTCTCCTGTTCCCGAGTGGTGATCATGACCACCGCCGGTCCCACGCTCTTTACCACGTTGATGGTGGCCTGTTCGAGGGCTTTGGCCGGTTTGAGCTGTTCCGGGGCCAGCGTGGCCGGTTGTTCGGCCTTGACCAGTTGGGGTACGACCGGTTGCTCTTCTTCCACGATCTTCTGTGGTACCACGGCCGTGCCGAGATCGGTGTATTTGAGCCCGAGCAAGACCACAAATCCGCCCAAGATCGCGCTTACCAGCATCAGGGCGAAGAAAAAACCCAGTCCGCTTCCGCCGTATTTCCGTTTCATCTTTACCACCTCTCGAACTTTTCCGGAGCAGTCTCAGGAAGCCACTTTATTTCGTTCTGCGGCGATGACCTCTTCCAGCCAGGTTACGAGTCGGTTCCGCTCGTCGAGTTCGGGCGCCTCTACGTAGACCCGCACGAGGGATTCCGTACCCGAAGGTCGGAGGAGGAACCAAGCGCCGGAAGCGAGGAGGCATTTTACGCCGTCGATCCGCCGGACCTCCACCACCTCCTGGCCGAGTACGCGGGTGGGAGGATCGTCCAGGAAGGAACGCATGAGTCGTTCCTTTTCTTCCTGGTCGAGATGGAGGTCAAGCCGTCTGGTATAGGCGCCGCCGTATTCCCGATACAACTCGGCCAGCGTCGCGACGAGGGGACGCCCGCTCATCGCTCGCATCTCGGCGGCCAGGGCGCAGGCGAGGAGCCCGTCCTTTTCCGGGATATGACCGCGGATGGAGAGCCCGCCGCTTTCTTCACCACCGATGACGACCGGTCTGGTGCGCATGATCTCGCCGATGTATTTGAAGCCTACCGGGGTTTCCACGGTGGAAAGTCCCCAGGCCGCGGCGATGCGATCGATGAGGTGGGTGGTGGCCACCGTCCGCACCGCCACCCCTTTCCATCCCCGCCCGCGGACCAGGTGGAAAAGGAGAAGGGCGATGACCTGGTTCGGGGTAAGGTAGGTTCCATCGGCATCGACGATGCCGAAACGGTCCGCGTCACCATCGGTGGCCAGGCCCAGGGAATTCGGTACGGCCGTCACGCGGGCCCGGAGTTCGGCCAGATTGGCCTCCTGCGGATCGGGCATCATACCGCCGAAAAGGGGGTCACGCCGGTCGTGGATGGTTTCCACACGGCCGTCTTCCCCCAGAAACCGGTCGAGTAACCCGCGACCCGATCCGAACATCGGGTCGACGACAAGCCGCAAACCGGACCGGGCGATGGCCTCCCGGTCCACCAAACCGGCCAGATGGGCCAGATAAGCCGGGACTGGGTCATACGAGACTAGGAGGTGGCTTCCCTCCGGTTTGCCCGGGGGTGGTATCTCCCCGTTTTGAGCGGCCAGAAGGGCCTCGATCTCCCCGGTGATCTCGGGCGTCGCCGGACCGGCGTAGGCGGGGATGAACTTGATCCCATTGTACTCGGGCGGGTTATGGCTGGCGGTGAACATGATGGCCCCGAAGGCCCCCCGATGTTTAACGGCGAAGGCCACCACTGGGGTGGGGAGGTCGCGGGGCAGGGTAAAGACACGGATGCCATTGGCGAGGAGGACCCGCGACGCTTCCTCGGCAAAGCGGTCCGAGAAGAAACGGGCGTCGTAACCCACGACCAGGCCGCGTTCCTCGCCGCCGTGGCGGCGGACGTAATCGGCGATGGCCTGCACCACCCTCCGTACCGGACCGAGGGTGAACTCATCGCACATCAGAGCCCGCCAGCCATCCGTACCGAATTTGATCTTGACCATTAAGAGATCCCCCTTATAAACTCAAACCGCCAAAAGTGGCTGCGGAGTTCCGACTTTGGCGAAGAAAATGAGATTCCTCCGTTAAACGTTGAATCTGAAGGTGATGATGTCCCCATCTTGGACGATATATTCCTTCCCTTCCAGCCGGAAGAGACCATGCTCCCTTACCTTGGCCATGGATCCCAACCGAGCGAGGTCCTGGTAACTCACCACCTCGGCCCGGATGAACCCTTTCTCCATGTCCGAGTGGATTTTACCCGCCGCCCGCCGGGCATTGGTACCGGCCTGAATGGTCCAGGCCTTGACCTCGTCCTCTCCCACGGTGAAGAAGGAGATCAGGCCGAGCAGGTCATACGCCGCCCGGGCCAGGCGGGCGATCCCGCTTTCGGTGAGGTTAAGGTCGGCAAGGAAGAAGGCCCGCTCGGCCGGTTCCAACCGCGCGATCTCCAGTTCCAGCTGGCCGCAGAGGGGGAGGACCGGCATCCCATGGGCCCGGGCCATGGCCATCAGCTTCTCCGCGGCGGGGTAGACGCCAGTTCGGAATTGTTCTTCGTCCTGGTTCACCACCACCAGGACCGGACGTTCGGTCAGGAAGGCGAAACCGCGCAAGGCGGCCTTTTCTTCCTCGGTCAAGTCCACCGAAGCCACCCTTCCGGCGGTCTCCAGCACGGGGAGGATCTTCTCCAAGGCGCCCAATTCGATCAGGTTTTCTTTGCTCAACTTTTTCTGACCGCGGAGACGTTCGATCCTTTTTTCCACCACGTCCAGATCGGCCAGGAGGAGCTCTGTCTGGAGCAGTTCCAGGTCCCGTGCCGGGTCGATTTCGCCTAGAAGATGCGGGACGGCCTCGTTCCGAAAGGACCGGACCACCTGGACCAGGGCGTCCACGTTACGGGCGGCAGAGAGAAACTGGTTCCGGCCGGTCCTGCTCTCCCCGAGGGAGAGACCGGGGAGGTCGAGACATTCGATCTGCGCATGGATCGTCCGCCGGGGCCGGTAAAGAGAGGCGAGCCAGTCCACCCGCGGGTCGGGGACGGTGGCCATCCCCACCCTGGCTTCGGGTCGGCCCGTGGCAAAACCTTCGTCTTCGGCCCCGGTCAGAAGGTTAAAGATGGTGGTTTTGCCTGCAGCCGGCAGGCCCACCAGGCCGAGTTTCATCTTTCTCTCCTCCCCACTCGCTTGGCGACGTTGACTATTTCATTGTACCAGATCCGGGCGATGAGGATCTGCCGGAACAAGCGTTCTACCACGCGTACCGGGTCTCTTTTTGACAGGCGCGTCGATTTTCATTAAAATGGTAAAGGGATCGGGGGGTGGAAAGAAGAAGTGAAAGTCCAGGGAAAGGAGAAAGAGGAGTGAAGGTATGATGGTTATCGCCAACAAAGAAGAACTGACGCGGTTAGTCGAGGAAACAGTGGCCCAGGTACCCATTACGGACATCCATACCCATCTTTTTACCCCGGAGTTCGGACCGCTTCTTCTGCGCGGGATCGACGAGCTTCTCACCTATCACTATCTGGTGGCCGAGGTCTTCCGGTGGATCGAGATGCCCTATGAGGAGTTCTGGCGTCTCTCCAAGAAAGAGCAGGCCGATCTGATCTGGCGGGTCCTCTTCCTCGAACACAGCCCGGTGAGCGAGGCCTGCCGGGGGGTCTTGACCGTCCTCAAAGCCTTCGGGCTCGATCCGGGCGCCCGCGATCTCGAAGAATACCGGGCCTTCTTCGCCGCGTTACCGGTGGAGACCCACGTGGAACGGGTGCTTCAACTTTCCGGCGTGGCCCGGCTGGTAATGACGAACGACCCCTTCGCCCCCGAGGAACGCGCGGTCTGGCTCGACGAATACCGGGGCGACCCCCGCTTTTGCGCCGCCCTCCGGCTTGACGCGCTTTTAAACGATTGGGAAGGGGCCTGCCGGAAACTGGGTGAATGGGGTTATAAAGTCGCCTCGGCGCTGGACCCGGCGGCCATGGCCGAGGTGCGCCGCTTCCTTAACGACTGGATCAAGCGCATGAACCCGGTTTACCTTGCGGTCTCCCTGCCCCCGGATTTTCTCTGGCCGGAAGATTCGGCCCGCGCCCGTCTGATCGCCGAGGCGGTCTTGCCGCTGGCTGCCGAACACGGGCTCCCCTTCGCCATGATGATCGGGGTCAAAAAGCTCGTTAATCCCGGACTCCGCCTGGCCGGCGACTCCGTGGGCAAGGCGGGGATCGAGACGGTGGAACGCCTCTGCGCTTCCTTCCCGCGGAACAAGTTCATGCTGACCATGCTCTCCCGGGAGAACCAACATGAGGGTTGCGTGGTCGCCCGGAAGTTCGGCAACCTCCTGCCCTTCGGTTGCTGGTGGTTCATGAACAATCCCTCTTTGGTCGAGGAGACCACCCGGATGCGCGTGGAACTCCTGGGGTTGAGTTTCGTTCCCCAGCATTCGGATGCCCGTGTCCTCGACCAGCTGATCTATAAATGGGCTCACTCGCGGAAGAACATCGCCCGCGTCCTTAGCGAGAAGTACGCTGACCTCTGGGAGACCGGTTGGCGTCCCACGGCCGAAGAGATCCGGCGGGATGTGGCCGGACTTTTCGGTGAGAATTTCTGGCGCTTTCTGGGGTACGGCGGGAAGGCGGCTTGACCGCCTTCCCGGTCGGAGGTCAATATTTGAAGAAGACGTGGTTACCGATGACGGTGGTGACCGGCTGGGCCTGGACCCAGGGGTTGGTGGTCTTGGCCGGGTTGTAAAAGCCGGTGGCTCCGTAGGAGGGATCCCATCCGTTTAAGGCGTCGCGAACGGCCGCTTTGGCCGTATCGGTGGCCGGCTCGTTGATCCGACCGTCCATGACCGGGCTGTATTGAAAAGCGCCGTCGGTGTACTGGTAGATGATCTCGGTAATCGTTTTGGGGAACTTGGGGTCACGGAGCCGGTTGAGGACGCTTGCCGCCACCGCCACCTGACCGGCGTAGGGTTCCCCGGCCGCCTCGGCGCTGACCAGCCTGGCCAGCAAATCCTCTTCTTCCGGGGTGAGGTAAAAAGAAGGGGACGAGCCGTTCTTTTTGGTTTTCTCCGGCCTGGGGATCACCAGGCGCTGACCGGGATAGATGGTGTCCGTATAAAGCCCGTTGGCTTCCCGGAGGGCGGCGACCGTTGTTCCATACCGGAGGGCGATGAGATAGAGGGTGTCGCCCGCCCTTACCGTATAGGACTGGCCGTTCGTCGGTGATGCTCCCCCGCTGGGAACGGTCAGCGTTTGTCCGGGGTAAATGATATCATCTTTCAAGGCGTTGGCCGCGCGCAGGGCCTCTACGGTGGTACCGTATCTTTGGGCGATGAGGAAGAGGCTCTCTCCGGCGCGGACTTCATGCGTCATTCCCGCCGAGGTCGGCAGGGCGAGCTCCCAGCCGGCCTCGAGGTAGTCGTCCTGGAGGCCGTTGACCGCTTTGAGCTCCTCCACCGTGGTTCCATAACGACGGGCGATGAGGTAAAGCGATTCGCCCGGGGCCACGCGGTGGGTGGGCTGGGAAGAACCCAGATCAAGGATGTCGCCGGGATAGATCAGGTCGGAGTTCAGGCCGTTCTTTCGCTTGAGGTCTTCCACGGTGGTGCCGTAGCGTTGAGCAATGAGATAGAGTGTATCTCCGGGGGCGACCTGGTAAGTCTGGGCGATGGCCGGGACGGTACCCGAAACCGTGAACAGGACGAGCCAGCCGAAGAGAATCCTTTTTCTGCACATCGGTCCATTCTCATCTCCTAAAAACTTTTTTGTCCAGGAGTGGTAAGACGCTAGAGACCGAGGGAGAGGAAAGGCTGTTTAGCTGGACTTTTCTAAGCAGCCATTTTCTACGCCCCTTGGGAGATTCCTGCTGGGAACTGACGGCAGGTGGTCGGGAACTCGGTTCCTTTGTTTTGCGTTTAAGAAAGGCTAAGGGTCGGAGGATAAAACGGGGCAAAGGGGGAAACGACGGGTTGACCACGGACCGATTACGGGTTGCTTTCTTCGTTGACAATTTCTACCCCCAGTTCAACGGGGTTTTGACCTCTTATATGAATACCGTCCGGGAACTGGTCCGACGGGGCCACGAGGTTTTCATCGTGGCTCCAAAAATTGCCTCCAGGAAACGCTACGATCCAAAGGATTTTCCTTACCCCCTTCTCTACCGGCGGGGGATCCCGGCCTTCTTCTATCCGGACTTCCGTCTTACCCCACCTTTTTCTTTAACCTCGCTTCTTCATATACGGCGTTTTGCCGCGGACATCATTCATTTCCATTCACCTTTAACCGTGGCCATGCAGGGCATCGCCACCGCCCGGTTGCTGGGCATCCCCCTTATCGGCACGTTTCATACTTTTTTCGCCGAACGGGAATACCTCCGGGTGGTGGGCCTGGAAGACTGGGATTGGTTGGTCAGGGCCGGGTGGTGGTATAATAATCTCTTTTATAATGCCTGTGCCGTTGTGGTCAGCCCTTCCCGCTGGACGGCGGAAGAATTACGGCTCCACGGTGTGCGGTCGCGGATCGAGGTGATCCCCAACGGGATCGAGTTTTCCCGTTACGCCGCCTTCTCCCCGAGGGGTTCTCTCCCCGTGTACCTGCCGGAAGGGGCGGAGATCGTCCTTTACGTGGGCCGGGTAAGCCGGGAAAAATGCCTGGAAGTGCTCATCGAGGCCATGCGTCATCTGGTGGTGGCGCGTCCCCAGGCCCATCTCGTCATCGTGGGCGACGGCCCGGCGCGGGACGAACTCATGGCCCTGGTCCGCGCTTACGGACTGGAAACCAAGGTCACCTTCACCGGATTTATCCGCAACGAGGAACTGCTCTCCTCGGGACTTTTAGGCCGGGCGAAGGTCTTTGCCACTCCCAGTACCTCCGAGAACCAACCCATGACCATTCTGGAGGCCATGATCTTCGGACTGCCCATTGTGGGCGTCGCGGCCAGGGGAGTACCGGAGTTGATCGCCGATAACGGTTTCGTCTGTCCGCCGGGGGAGGCGAAGACGATGGCCGAGGCCATCGGACGGATCTTGGCCGACGAAGGATTACGGGCCAAAATGGGGGCCGCTTCGCGGCGGATGGTGCAAGAATATTCCATCGAGAAGACCACGGAGAAGCTTATAAACGTTTACCGGGAGGCCATCGCGGAAAAGAAGCGCCGCCCCAAGGTGGCGGTGTAGCGTGGCTTGGCTTTTCCGGTAAAGTAGCGCGAAAGCGGGGCCAATACCTCTGGAAGAGAGGAGATATGGCTTATGGATGTTTTGGCCCGGGTGATCGTACGTTTCCGGCGCGGCATCCTCTTTTCCCTTCCCCCCCTTCTTTTTCTCTTCCACTACGGCCTGCGTCATGGGCAGATATAATACTATCTCTCCGCTTACCTCCCGGCCAGAAGCCCCTCGGCCGTCGGCCAACGGATCCTGGACCGGGAATTCGGTTACGGGAGTACGGCTTTTCTTTTGGTTAAGGCCCGGCCGGACTGGGAGGTGGAGCGGTTAAAGCAGCGGAT
>JAAYXC010000112.1 GCA_012516115.1 Bacillota bacterium
CGAAAAGCCGGTCCGGGTCGACCCCCGGATTGGCCTCCAGGAGGTCGTCCAGGGAAACGTTGAAAAGGCGCGCCAGGGAAAAGAACGTGTCTCCCGGCCTGATGGTGTAGAAGTTCCCCTCGGGGCAGGCGGGGAACTGCGGCTGGCGCGGGAGGCAGATCCTCTGCCCGATCTGCAGATTATCGGGGTCGACGAAGGGGTTCGCGGACACGAGCGCCGCCACGGTGGTGCCGAAGCGCCGCGCGAGGGCGAAGAAGGTATCCCCCGGCCGGATCGTATAGGGAGTCGTACCCGGAGGGCAACGCATGGACATGGCTAACCATCCTTCCGATGATTTGGTAGTATAGCATAAGCGAACGGAACGATCCGGTGCACGGGACTTGGGCCTGTTTTTTGAGAGCACGGACAGGAGTCATTCCTTTCCCGGTCACGGCTTGCTCCTCTCGCCGAAGAGCGGACGTAGCTTCTCCACGGCATCGCATAGATCGCCGAGAGACTAGGTATCGCGGAATCTGATGTACCGGTCGGCCGCTTCCAGAGCTCACACAGGGAATCCCTGGCGTTGAACAGGAGGCTGGCCTTCGCTGACAAGCCGCCGATCCGCGATAAAAGGTTATAGCTTTCGAGGGTGCTTGCGGAAGAACTCTGCAATGTCTGGCCCGCGAACAAGACCGTCGCGCGGAATTCGGCGAAGTCCGCTCAGAAGTCGATCTCCGGCGGTTCCCCGTACCCGGCGATAAAAAACTCCGGGTGGACACGGAGGTAGGCGGCCAGTTCCACCTCGCGGACGGCCAGCGGCCCGCCGAAACCGGTGGTCATGATCACCCTCATCGCCCCATCGGACGATGCTTCGCTTACCACGCCGCTGTGGGCCGGCTCGCCCGGGCCGTCGCCGAAGGTGACGAGCCGCCCGGGGAGCCCCGGCCCGTTTGGGAACCAAAGGCCCAGGGCGCGCAGGAAGGCGATGACGTTCCGGATGCGGCGGGGGAAGTTGACGTCCGCGGGCGTGCCGCCGTCCGGCGGATAAACAGAAGGGTTCTGGTGGTAGAGACGGCTCATGAGGGCGCGGAACGGGATCCCCGCCGCCTCGCAGGCGTAGACGAAGACGTCGATGCAGACGAGGCCCTCGGCGGGAGAGGTGCTCCCGAAATCGACGTCCCTCCGGCCGATCATGGCCCGGGCGGCGGCCACTACCCTCTTTCGGGTTAAAGCGGAGGTCATCGGCATCACCGGGATATCCTATGCCGGAAGGAAGAGGGGAGGACTGAAGATCTTTCGCCGGAATCCGGCCGCCTTCCGGATGATTACGGATTCGTCCTCGCGCGGATGGAGCGGATCGGGCCGGAAAGGATCGGATAATATGCGGCGCGGCGTCCCGCGCCGGGACAGGCAGTTGCGGGGGTTCTGTATCCCCTTGCGGGCGATCGGTTCTTCCGTCGTTTGTTTGCACACCGATCAACATCGTCCCGCCGTGGGCGTGAAATTTTAAGATAAATAATTAGTCTATATAAACCATTTAACTAACTTCTTTAAAAATACCTTTTAACTTTAAATGTTCATAATGGACTGCAAGCCAATAGAAATA
>JAAYXC010000113.1 GCA_012516115.1 Bacillota bacterium
GCCCCGGGCGATCTCCTGGCCGTTTTGCCAGAGGCTCGCCCCCCGGATCTCCACCGGCACTCCTTCCCTGACTTTCTCCATGACCGCCGTCCCCACGTCGTCGAGGATGGTCACCCCGGCCTCCAGAAGGATCTGCGGACCCAGGTTGGGGTAACGGCCGCTGATGGAAGGACGCGCGTTGACCACCGCCTTGACTCTGGCCCGGACCAGCCCTTCGGCCGCCACCTGGTCCAGATCCTGGTGGTCGATGACAGAGATCTCCGACGGACGTAAACGTCGCAAAAGGTTTTTCGTCCGGGCATCGACCCGGGCGATGCCACGGATCTCCGCGTGATTCACGGTAGATCCCCCGGTTTTATCCTTCTTCTATCTTGCTTATTTGCCGCGCCAACGAATCAAGCCGCACCCAATCGGCGGCCTTGGCGATGAAAGAAGCGTTGGTCGGCCTGCCCTTCCGTTCGTCCACCGGACCGAAGAGCTCGTTTAGGAGTTCGATCTCCCCTTTGGCCCAGGCCGTCTCAATGGCGAACCGGATGGCCCGCTCCACCCGTTTGACGGTGGTGGCGTATTTTTCGGCGATACGGGGATAAAGCCGCTTGGTTACCTCGGTGATGAACGCCGGTTCCAGTGCCGTAAGGAAAATGGCCTCCCGGAGGTAAAAATATCCCTTAAAACTCCTGGGGATGCGCAGGCGCTCCACCATTTCCGTGACCACCCGCTCGATTTCCTCGAGATCGATGGGGGGATAGGAGGAGTCTCCTTCAAGCACACGGGCGATCTCCATGATCCGCTGGACCAGGATGGCCAAGTCAAAAGGCTTGAGGATGTAATAGTCCGCCCCCAAGCGCACCGCCTTCCTGGTCATCTCTTCCTGACCGAAGGCGGTAAAGACGATCACCCTGGGACGACGGGGAAGATGGGCGTAACGAAGCCGCTCGAGGACGCCGATCCCGTCGATGTTCGGCATGATCATATCGAGGAGAAGAACGTCCACCGGCATCTCCTTGATGAGCTTAAGGGCCCGAAGGCCCTCGTGGGCGACGCCGACTACTTCCAGGCGGGGATACCGTTTGAGATAGTCCACCAGTAAATGGCAAAACTCCACATTATCGTCGGCGATCGCAATTCTAACCGGCCCTTCCATCCGCAAGGGATCGCTCCTCGGCTTTACGCTGATGGGCGATCTATTCGCTATGCGGCCGGTAATTCCTCCCGGGCGTCCGGGGATGGGAAAACGGCCTCCATTTCCCGGAGCATCCATTCGGCCAAAACCCCGTATCCCCGGGTGGGGTCGTTGACGAAGACATGGGTCACCGCCCCGACGAGACGGCCGTTTTGCAGGATGGGGCTACCGCTCATGCCCTGGACGATGCCACCGGTGGCCGCCAAAAGGCGTTCGTCGGTAACCTCCAGGACCAGTCCCCGGTCGCGCGGCTGGGTCTGGTGGTAAACGCGGATTATCTCCACCGTGAATTCTTCCACTTCCGTCCCATGTAAAACGGTGAGGATGGTGGCCGGACCCGGACGGACCTGATGGGCCAGGGCCACGGGGACTTCGCGTCCCTGCGGCAAAGCGAGGTGGAGCCGTCCGAAGAGACCGAAGCGCGAATTTCGCTCGATGGTCCCCAGGACATCCTCGGGCCCCCTGAAGGTACCGATCTTCTCCCCCGGTTCCCCGCGACGGCCCTGGGTGATCCCGGCGATGCGGGCGGCCACGATCTTGCCTCCTTCCAGCCAGAACCGGCGACGGCCTCCCACTTCGTTGATGCGGTGGCCGAGGGCGGCAAAGACCATGTTCCGGGGGTCATAAAAGGTCAGGGTCCCCACCCCGGCCGCCGGGTCCTCCACCAGAAGCCCCAGCATGGCCCGGGGAGTCTCCTCGTCTCCCGCTTCGCCCCGGCAGAGAACCGGTTTGATGGTCTTATAAAGGGTCCGGCCGGCCCTTTGGATGGTTAACTGCAGGGCCCGGTCCTCGGCCGCCGCACGTGTCACCGCCCGGACCAGATCGTCCGGGTCGAGGATGGTTTCACCGTCGGCGCGGAGGATTACGTCGCCTACTTCCAGGCCGGCCTCCCTGGCCGGATAGCGGAACCGACTATCGATGCCCCGGAGCGGCCGGTGCCCGACCACCAGCACCCCTTCCGGGGACAGGACCACGCCTATGGCCTGACCTCCCACCATCACCTTTTTGGGGGCCACGATCTTGATGGGGATACGGCCGAGGGATAGGGCCCCCAGCAGCTTGAGCTCCACGGCGAAGACTCCGGTCACCGGCGACCGAACGGTGAGTTCGGATCCGCTGGTCTTCCGTCCGGCCAGAAAAGAACGACCCCGCTGGCCCGCATCGAGACGTAAAGGAAAGAACACCCGGAGCCTCCCCGTCTCCCCGGGCAACAGCCGGACCTCCCGCGGGAGGGAGCGCAAGGCGGCCAGGGTGAAAAGCGAAAAGAGCAAAAAAATTAGCAGGCCTGCAAAAAACAGGGCCTGCCGGCCTCGGGGCCGCATTACAACCCACCTCGGACAGGCGCTTTTCCTCGACAAAGGTTAACTTGCCCGCCCGCGTGGGTCTATTATGCGCCGGCCTTCAGATCCGACGTTTTGGCCGTCTGATAATGAAACCGAAGAAAGATTCCGTCCTTTTTGTCCTTAAGTGAAAATTCCGTTTTACATTTCCACCCGGGTAAGGGGTGCATGGGCCACGGCCAGCGTCTTCAGGCCCATGCCCGGGAAGGCCACGACCACCAAGGCCTCCTCACCGTGACCCCGGATCTCCACGATGGTACCCGGGCCCCACTTGGCATGGCCCACCCGCTCCCCTACCTCAAAGGCCTGAGAAGATCGGGGAGGGGCGGGCGATGAAGGAATAGCCGCCCGATCGGGACGCGAATCCGCTTCGGTTATCACTTCTTGTGGGACCTCGGCCAAAAACCGCGAAGGGATCGCGGGCCTGGGTTCACCATAGATGGCCCGGAAGGAGGCATGGGTGAGATAAAGCCGTTCCATGGCCCGGGTCATCCCCACGTAGCAGAGGCGGCGTTCCTCCTCCAGGTCGCTTTCTTCCTTCGCCCGCAGGTGGGGGAAGAGTCCCTCCTCCAGGCCCACGAGAAAGACCACCGGAAATTCCAGACCCTTGGCCGCATGCAGGGTCATGAGGGTCACCGCCTCCGCGTCCGGGTCGTACTCATCGGCCTCGGCCACCAGGGCCACGGTCTCAAGAAAGGAGGCCAGGCCCGGTTCTTCGCTCTCCCGGTCGAAACGCCCGGCCAGGGCGAGGAATTCTTCGATGTTCTCCATCCGGGCCTGGGCCTCGGGGGTCCCTTCCCGCCGTAGCTCTTCCAGATACCCGCTTTCGGCCAGGATGGTCTTCGTCACCTCCAGGACGGGGCCGGCCTCCCGGGCGGCGTTCACCGCCCGGGCGAACGAAACGAGCCCCGCGCGGGCCTTGACCGAAAGATCCGGAATGGCCTCGACCCGGCCGATGGCCGTCAAAAGGTCGATCCCCTCTACCCCGGCAAAATCGATCACCCGCTCCACGCTGACCTCCCCGATCCCGCGTTTGGGTACGTTGACGATGCGGCGAAAACTCAAAATGGCGGTGGGGTTGGCGATGAAACGGAGATAGGCCAGGAGATCCCGGATCTCCTTCCGCTCGTAGAAACGGAGCCCGCCCACTACCCGGTAGGGGAGGCCGCGCTGGATGAGGACCTCCTCGAACGGCCGCGACTGGGCGTTGATCCGATAGAGGACGGCGAAATCCGCCAGCGACCGCCCTTCTTCGCGACAAAGGCGTTCGATCTCCGCCACCACGAAGAGGGCCTCTTCCCGTTCGTCGAAGGTTCGCCGGACCATCACCGGTTCGCCGGTTGGATTCTCGGTCCAGAGGCGCTTGGGCTTGCGACCGCGGTTGCAGTCGATGACGCCGTTGGCCGCGGTCAGGATGTTCTTGGTCGAGCGGTAGTTCTGTTCGAGTTTGACCACGCGTGCCTCCGGATAGTCTTTCTCGAACTCGAGGATGTTCCGGATATCGGCCTGACGAAAACCGTAGATGGACTGATCATCGTCTCCGACCACGCAAAGGTTCCGGTGTTTTTGGGCGAGAAGGTTCACCAGAACGTATTGGGCGTGGTTGGTGTCCTGGTATTCGTCGATCAAAATGTATCGCCAGCGATCCTGATAACGGGCCAACACCTCCGGCCGGGTGCGGAAAAGCCGCACGGTCTCACAGAGGAGGTCGTCGAAGTCCACCGCCCGGCAGCGGGTGAGGATCTCCTGGTAAAGCGGGTAGAGACGGGCCACGGTCTTCTCCCAAAAGGTAGCGGCCTTCCGCTCGTAGGCCGCCGGATCCAAAAGCGCGTTCTTGGCCGCGCTTATGGAAGCCAGGACCGCCCGGGGAGGGAAATTCCGCTCGCTCAGATCCGATTTGACCAGGGCCTCTTTGACCGCGGCCATCTGGTCCTGGACATCGTAGACGACAAAGCGGGGATCGAGCCCGATCTCCTTGCCGTCCACGCGGAGGATCCTGGCGCAGGTGGCATGGAAGGTCCCCACCCAGATCTTCTCCGCCGCCGGGCCCACCAGGGCCACCACCCGGGAGCGCATCTCCTCGGCCGCCTTATTGGTGAAGGTCACGGCCAGGATGGCGCCGGGCGGGACCCCCTGGGCGAGAAGATAGGCGATGCGGTAGGTGAGGACGCGGGTCTTACCGCTGCCGGCGCCGGCCAGGACGAGAAGGGGACCTTCGGTATGGCAAACCGCTTCTTTTTGCCGTTCGTTTAAATCGGCTAAAAACATACCCGAGTCTGCCTCCTTAAGACGCAGGAATCACGGCCCGCCGGGGCGAAGTCTACCTCAAGTGCCCCCTCGCGAAAACGGAGGAAAAAAGATGCACGACGTACAGAGCTCGCCGGATACCCGCGGCATCGATATCCAGCGGGTGGGATTAAAAGACGTCCGGCTCCCGTTTCTCATCCGGACCATGGACGGGGATTACCAGCAGGTGCTGGGAAAGGTTACGGTCGCGGCCGAATTGCCGAAGGAATACCGGGGCACCCACATGAGCCGGTTCATGGAAGTCCTTTTGGCCTGGAGCCGGAAGCCCATCGCCGGGACGGAACTCCGACTGATCTTGCGCGAGATCGTGGAAAAACTGGCCGCCCCGGCCGCGGAGATCTCCCTGTCTTTCCGCTATTTTCTGGCCAAGACCGCCCCGGTCACCAAAAGCCTGAGCTACCTCGATTATCTGGTGGAGACCTCCGGCCGGCTGGACGACGGACGCTTCGACTACCTGCTGGGGGTGGAGATCCCCGTTTTGACCCTCTGCCCTTGCAGCAAAGAGATCGCCGCGTGCGGCGCCCATAATCAGCGAGCGGCCATCCGCGCCCGCGTCCGCTTTCGGCCCGGCTGCTTCCTCTGGATCGAAGAACTGGTCGCGCTCCTCGAACGCCAAGGAAGCGCGCCGATCTATCCGTTGCTCAAGCGGGAAGACGAGAAGTTCATCACCGAGGAGGCCTACCGCCGGCCGAAGTTCGTGGAGGACGTGGTCCGCGACGCGGTCCTGGCCCTGCGGGCCGAGCCGCGGATCCGCTGGTTCGCGGTAGAGTGCGAAAGCTACGAGTCGATCCACAACCACAACGCCTTCGCCGCCCACGAGGAGAGCCACGCAAGCCCCGGGCCGGTAAAAAACTGCCCTTAGTTAGACAGGATTTACAAGATTTATAGGATTATAACGTGTAATTAATTGAAGATAAAGTGATGAATAGTTATAATCTTACAAAACTATGATTGAATCTGTTTTCAAGCTTCACAACAATCTTATAAATCCTGTTAATCATCTCTATTTATCGTCAGAAAAGCGGTGAAGACAGCCAAAAAGATTAAGATTACGAGCACGACAGTCAAGTCATGGCAAGGGTTATATTAACCTTCGCCCATCCTCTCTACCAGGCTCTTGATCTTCATGAGCCTGGTGCGGGTAGCCCGTTCGTTCTCGTCGAGCTTCATGGCGATGAAGTGGACCTTCTCTTCGAGCTGGGGGATGAGGACGTATTCCAGGGCGTTGACCCGCCGCCTGGTCCGCTCGATCTCGGCCGCCAGGAGTTCCACCGTTTTTTCCGCCTCCACCAGACGGACGAGTTCGGCCAGGCTCTCCCGGAGGAGGGCGATGGCCACGTCCAGTTCCCCGCTCGTCTCGGCGAAACCGTAGGGGAAACCGGCGGCCGTTTCCTCCTGCCTTAGTTCGAAGGTGGGGACGAGGACGTTCATGATCCGCCTGGCTCCGGCCACAAGTTGCACCCGGACCACCGGGATGGCGGTGGCGATGTCCGTGGCGTGATCGCCCATCAGGGCGCGGGCCATGACGAAGGCCCCGGTGGCTTCGGTCAGGGCTTCCTCCACCTTCAAGCGCAGCCGACGGTTTTCCTCCACCAGGCGGCGGAAACGCTTCATCATCTCGTCGAGCTTGTCTTTGAGCAACTCATGCCCCCGCCTGGCCACGGCCAGCCTGCGCCGCAGGCGCAGGAGCTCCATACGGGTGGGGTTGACGCGGATCTCCATCTTTTTAGCTCCTTAACCGGCGACGCGTTTCTCGCCGGGGTAATATTTCTCGATGAAGGACTCCCGGACCCGCTTCAACTCGGCCCGCGGCAAGAGAGCCAAAAGCTCCCAGCCGAGGTTCAGGGTCGTCTCGATGGAGCGGTCCTCCTCCTCGCCCTGGCGAACGTAACGATCCTCGAAGGCCTCGGCGAAACGGGCGAAGATGCGGTCCGTCTCGGAAAGCGCCGCCTCCCCCAGGATGACCGCCAGTTCCTTGGCCTCCTTGCCCCGGGCATAGGCCGCGAAGAGCTGGTTCATGGTGTCGGCGTGATCCTCGCGGGTCTTGCCCGGACCGATCCCCTTGTCCTTGAGGCGGGAAAGGGAGGGTAAAACATCGATGGGCGGATAGATCCCCCGGCGGTGGAGTTCGCGGCTTAAGATGATCTGGCCCTCGGTGATGTACCCGGTGAGGTCCGGGATGGGATGGGTCTTGTCGTCCTCGGGCATCGAAAGGATCGGGATCTGGGTGATGGAACCCTTGCGGCCCTTGATCCGGCCGGCCCGCTCGTAGATGGTGGCGAGGTCGGTGTAGAGGTAGCCGGGATAACCACGTCGGCCGGGGACTTCCTTCCGCGCGGCCGAGACCTCCCGGAGGGCCTCGGCGTAATTGGTCATATCGGTCAGGATGACCAGGACGTGCATGTCCTGCTCGAAAGCCAGATATTCCGCGGCGGTCAGGGCCATGCGCGGGGTGGCGATCCGTTCGATGGCCGGGTCGTTGGCCAGGTTGATGAAGAGCACGGCCCGTTCGATGGCCCCCGTCCGACGGAAGTCGGAGATGAAATAGTCCGCCTCCTCGAAGGTGATCCCCATGGCCGCGAAGACCACGGCGAACTTCTCCTCGGCGCCGAGGACCCTGGCCTGCCGGGCGATCTGGGCGGCCAGCCGCGCATGGGGCAGTCCCGCGCCGGAGAAGATGGGGAGCTTCTGCCCACGGACCAGGGTATTCAGGCCGTCGATGGCCGAAATACCGGTCTGGATGAACTCCGAGGGATAATCACGGGCATAAGGGTTGATGGGGCTGCCGTTGATGTCGAGCCTCTTTTCGGGGACGATGGCCGGGCCTTTGTCCCGCGGCCGACCCAGGCCGTCGAAGACACGACCGAGAAGATCCGGGGAGACCGGCAGCTCAAGACTGCGCCCGAGAAACCTGATTTTAACCCGACCGAGGTTGATATCGGCCGAACCCTCGAAGAGCTGGACCAAGGCCTTGTCCCGGTCGGCCTCGAGGACGCGGCCACGCCGGATGTCGCCCTCGCCGACCTCGATCTCGACCAATTCCCCGTATTTGACCCCGCTCGTCCCCTCCACCAGCATCAGCGGGCCGACGAGTTCGCGCGCGGTGCGGTATTCCTTTAGCATACGATGGCCTCCTCTTGCCTCTAGGAATCCTCGTTACCCGACGATAAAATAAAGATGTTAGACAGGATTTACAAGATTTATAGGATTATAAGGTAAAAAATTAGAGATACCTTTGATTGCTTGAAGATAAAATTATGTAAATCCTGTTAATCCTGTCTATTTATCGTCCATCCTTGCCCTCGTTCCCCGAACGACGAGCGACCAGCAACGAGCGACGAGCAAGTTACCCCGCCTCCACCAGGTTCCGGGGGTGCTCCAGCTTGGCCCGGAGGGCGCGGAGCTTATCGAGTTCGTCCTCCCGCACGTACTTGGCGCGGGCGATCTCCTCGCGCACCGGATGGCCGAGGATCTCCTCCAGCGGCCGCTCCTCGGCCAGCATGGCCCGGGCCAGCCGGTCGAAGGTCAGGATGATGTCGAGCATGAGGTACTGTTTCTCCAGCGAAGTATAGGTGTCGACTTCGTCGAAGGCGTTCTGATGGAGATAGTCCTCCCGGATCGAGCGCGCCGTCTCCATGGTGAGCCGGTCCTTGGCCGAGAGGGCGTCCACCCCTACCAGGCGGACGATCTCCTCCAGTTCCGCCTCTTCCTGGAGGATGCGCATGGCCTCGATCCGGAGCTTCTTCCACTCTTCCCCCACTGTTTTGGCGAAATAATCGTCGAGTCGGTCGACGTAAAGCGAGTAAGAAAGCAACCAGTTGATGGCGGGGAAATGCCGTCGGTAGGCCAGGGGGGCGTCGAGTCCCCAGAAGACCTTGACGATACGCAGGGTGGCCTGGCTCACGGGTTCGGAGAGATCGCCGCCCGGCGGCGAGACGGCCCCCACGGCGGTGATCGAACCTTCCCGGCCCTCGGTGCCCAGACAGACCACGCGGCCGGCCCGCTCGTAGAACTCGGCCAGGCGCGAACCGAGATAGGCCGGATACCCTTCTTCGCCCGGCATTTCCTCGAGGCGGCCCGAGATCTCGCGGAGCGCCTCGGCCCAGCGCGAGGTCGAGTCGGCCATGATGGCCACGTCATAACCCATGTCCCGGAAGTACTCGGCAATGGTGATGCCCGTATAGATGGAGGCCTCCCGCGCCGCCACCGGCATGTCCGAGGTATTGGCCACGAGCACCGTCCGCTTCATGAGCGGCTCGCCCGAACGGGGGTCTTTTAACTCCGGGAACTCCATCAAGACGTCGGTCATCTCGTTCCCCCGCTCGCCACAGCCAACGTAAACGATGATATCCGCGTCGACCCACTTGGCCAACTGGTGCTGGACCACGGTCTTCCCGCTCCCGAAAGGCCCGGGGATGCAGGCCGTGCCGCCCTTGGCCACGGGGAAGAAAGTATCGATGACCCGCTGGCCGGTGAGCAAGGGGCGGTCCGGGGCAAGCTTTTCTACAAAAGGCCGCGCCCGGCGTACCGGCCACCGCTGGAGCATGGTCAAGGGGACCTCGCCGGAGGCCGTCTTGAGCACGGCGATGGGTTCCTCGATGGTGAATTCGCCCTCCCGGATGGAGACGATCTCGCCTTGTATCCCCGGGGGAACCATGATCTTCTGCTCGACGAGCACCGTCTCTTTTACGATGCCCAAGACATCGCCGGGACCTACCCGCTGACCCGCCTTGACCACGGGCCGGAAAGACCATTTTTTCTCCCGCGAAAGGCTCGGTGCCTCCACCCCGCGGACCACGCGGTCCCCGGCCTTGCCCCGGATGACGTCGAGCGGCCGCTGGATGCCGTCGTAGATCGATTCGGTAAGCCCCGGACCTAGCTCCACCGAGAGCGGCGCGCCGGTGGGATAGACCGGTTCCCCCGGCCCCAGGCCGGTCGTCTCCTCGTAGACCTGGATCCAGGCCCGGTCTCCCCGCAACTCGATGATCTCACCGATCAACCGCGCCTCGCTGACGCGGACGACTTCGTACATCTTGGCCCCGGCCATGCCCTCGGCCACGACCAACGGCCCGGCGACCTTGATGATGCGTCCTTCTGCCAACTTAGACCCGCCCCTCTTTCTCCGCGAAGATGTCCATGCCGACCGCGCGCTCGACGATCTTGCGCAGCCGTTCCCGGGCAAAGTCCCGGCTGCCCTGGCTGCCCGGGATGAAGACCAGGCTGGGCAGGGGCAGGCCGGCCGCCTCTTCGACGATGGCCCTGGCCGCCTCGCCCACGGCCTCGGTGATAAGGATGATGCCGTATTCTTTCGACTTGATGAGGTCCGGCAGGATCCCGGCTACCTCGGACGGGGAAGAGACGGGGAAAAGGTCGAGTCCCAAGGCCCGGAAGGCCCGGATATCCTGCTCCTCGCCGATCAACCCGATCTTAAGCGTAGACATGGCGCAGACGCTCCTTGAGGCGCGCCGGAGGCACCCGGGCCGCCTTGGCGGCCAAGATGAGGTTCACCAGGCGCGTCTCGTGTTCCTTGGCCAGATAATACCCTAAGACCGGCTCCAGACCCAATGGAATGACCTTGGCCGGTTTAATCCGTTCCACAAGGAAGTTATCGACGGCCCGCTCCAGCGCGGGAAGATCGGCCAGGTGCCCGCAGGCCGCAAGAACGGCCGAATACGGGGTATTCGCCCACCAGGCCGCCACCTCATCCCAATCTTCCGCCCGATGGACGAGGAAGGTCTCCCCCGCCACCCGGCCGCCGGGAAGGAGAAGCTGGCGGAGCCTCTCCGGCGCCAACCCGAGCTTCCTCGCCCGGACGAAGGTTTTTAGATTCAAAAGATCGATCCGCGCGGTCCAGTAGGCGGCCAAAAGCCCGCTCCGGCCGGGCCAGAACTTGCTCCCGCGCTCGTAATACAGGCGGTCGAGGGCCGCGTCCATCATCTGGGGATCGCCGGTGCGCTCCAGGATTTCCCGGCCGATCCGGCGGGCCTCGGCGAACAAGGCCGGTAACGCGGGTTCGTCCTTGGCGAACCAGCCGGCGATCTCCTCCGGTCGGTAACGGCCGAGCCGGTTGAGGCCCACCCGGTCGAGCTCCCCCCGAAGCAGGAGCTTGAGGTTCTGCAGATCCCACCGCCAGAGAAGGAAGTCCACTTCCGGCGCCCCTTCCGCCAGACGGAGGACGAGGTCCCTCACCCGGGCGAGCTCGGCCGCGGCGATCTCCGTCGGCGCAAGCCCGGCGGAGATAAGCGGCCCATAATCCGTCTCCCCCAGCTGCGCCAGGGCCTCGGTTAGATCGGCGGCCTCGGCAAGCTTCTCCAGTCTGGCCCGGTCCAAGAGCCTGGTCTCGAGAACCCTGATCCGCCCTACGGCGAACCCGTAATAACGCTCGGACACTTTTTACCCCCCAACCGGCGCGCCGCCGAAGAGGACCTTGGCCACCTCGGGCTCGAGGACCGAACGTCGTTCGGCGAGCAGGGCAAGGTAGGAGCAGTCCACCGTATACTCCGGACCGCGCAGGACAAACCCCCCCTCGGGGCCGGCCATATCCTCCGCCAAACGTAGTCCACCCCGTCCGCCGCGCCGCCTGAGCTCTTCGTTGACCTCGACCAAGAGGGCTTCATACTTCCCCCTCTCGCCCGGCGCCACCACGACTTCTTCCTCTCCGGTCTCCACCGCCGCAAGCAGGAGACGAGAAAGGAAAGCCCGCTGTTTTTCCTCGGGCAACGTCACCAGGGCGCGGTAGGCCTCGGCGAAGGCCTCGTCCAACAAAGCGGCCTTGGCCTGGAGACGTTCGCGCCGGATCGCAAGCTCGACCGTGGTGGCGATCCGCCTTTCTTCCAGGGCGGCCCGCCGGGCCGCCTCGGCCTCAAGGGCGGCCTCCTTTTGGCGCAATTCCTCCCGGGCCGCCGCCAAGCGCTCCTCGGCCTTGGCCCGCGCCGCGGCCAGGATCTTCTCTGCTTCTTCCCCGGCCTGCGCGAGAATGCTTTCCACCAATGCCTGCGCTTCGCCCATCGCCTTCATCCCTTTCACGGAGTAATGCTGTTGACGAGGATGAAGGAGATGACGAAGCTCAAGATGGCATAGGTCTCGACCATACCGGCATAGACGATCCCTTTCGAGGCCTCCTCGGGCCTCTTGCCGACCATGCCCACGCCGGCCGCGGCCACCTTCCCTTGCCAGATACCCGAGACGAGCCCCACCAGTCCGACCGGGATCCCGGCCAGGAAGAACTTGAGCCCAGCATCGAGCGGAACCGCGCCGTGGAAGGCCGGCAGCTTAAAGAGGACGATGAGCATCCCGATGACGAACCCGTAGATCCCCTGGGTTCCGGGGAGGGCGGTGAGGATGATCGTCTTACCGACCTTTCCTGGGTCCTCGGCCACCACCCCGGCCGAGACCTGGCCGGCGATCCCTACGCCCATGGCCGAACCGAAACCCGAAAAGACGACGGCCGACGCCACGCCGGCGAATGCCAAGACGGTACCCAGATCCATGCTTTGCTTAGGCCTCCTTCTCTTTTACCACCAAAGTGTATTTGTGTTCGGGGCGAAGGGGACGGAAGGGACGTCCGCCACCCTCGAAGAACTTCCCGTAGAACTCGAGGAACTGCAGAC
>JAAYXC010000114.1 GCA_012516115.1 Bacillota bacterium
GGAAAGCTCGTTTCGTTCCATGGCCAGCTCGGCAAAGGCCCGGCCGAAGCCCAGGGCTCTCTCTTCCGGTCCATGCTGGTCGGCATCGGCCTGGTGGAGGCCACACCGATCATCGCCCTGGTCATTGCCTTTATCCTGCTTTTCGCCAACCCTTTGGTCTAGCGGGAGATCGGGGCGTGGTCCGGGAAGGGAGGCGCCGACGTGGGGGAAGAAGGGCTGAGCCTCGGAACTTTCCTCTTTATGCTCTTTAACTTCGCCGTCTTGGTCGCCGGCTTGAGCTATCTTCTGTTTAAACCCATCCGGAAGATCATCGCCGAGCGGCAGACGCGGGTCCAGGACGAACTCGCCGCGGCGGCCCGCGAACGGGAAGAGGCGGCCAAGACAAGGCGGGAAGCCGAGGCCATTCTGGAAGAAGCCCGGGAACAGGCCTTTGCCCTGGTGGAACAGGCCCGGGTGGAGGCGGAGAAACTCCGCCAGGAGAAACTGGCCGAGACCAAGAAAGAACTGGCCCGCCTGGCCGAACGGAACCGGGCCGAACTCCAGTATGCCAGGGAGAGGGTGGTCGAAGAGGTCAGGCAGGAAATGGTGGGTCTGGTGATGGCCGTGGCCGAAAAGGTCCTGGCCGAGACGATGGACCCGGCCACCCACCGCCGGTTCATCGAACATTTCCTTCAGGGGTTGGCCGAGCGCGAGGCGAAGGGTGAACGATGGAGACCATAAACGAGACCGCTCTGGTCTTCGGCCGGGCCTTTGCCGAGCTGGCCATGGAACGAAACGAGCTTTCCGCGGCGGTCGAGGATCTGGAAGTAGCCCGTACGGCCTTTGCCTTGCCGGAGATGGAGAAGTTTTACACCAATCCCCTGGTGCCGAGGACGGCCAAATTGGAGCTTTTGGAGCGTATCTTTGGTCGGAGCAGGAGCAGCGTGATGCTCCCCTTTTTAAAGGTGGTCATCCTCCGACGCCGGGAACGGTTGCTGCGGGCTATTCTCCGCGCCGCTCTTTATCAATGCCTCACCCGCCTGGGTACGGTTGTGGTCACCGTGACCAGCGCGACGGAACTGGATGAAGAGATCAAAAGGAGACTGACCCAAAGGTTAGAGGCCTATCTGGGCTGTCCGGTTTACCCTGAGTACCGCTTGAACCCCCGCCTCCTGGGCGGGATGGTGATCCGCTATAAGGACAGGGTCCTCGACGCCAGCGTCCTGGGGCTCCTCCAGCGGATGGAAGACTCGTTGTTGACCGGTTTAAAGGGGGGAGAAGGGTGACGACGGCATTGACGGCCACCGAGATCGTCGGGGCGATCAAGGAACAGATCCGACGTTATAATCTGGAACTGGAGTTCCGGGAGAGCGGCACGGTGCTGGAGGTCGGCGATGGGATTGCCCGCGTCTTCGGGCTGGAGGAGGTCATGGCCGGGGAGCTCTTGCTCTTTCCCCACGGGGTCATGGGCATGGCCTTGAACCTGGAAGAGGACAACGTCGGTTGCGTCCTCTTCGGCGACGACCATCTGGTCCGCGAAGGCGACCTGGTGGTCCGGAGCCGGCGGATGGTGGAAGTACCGGTGGGGGAAGCGATGATCGGCCGGGTGGTGGATGCCCTCGGAAGACCGCTCGATGGTAAAGGGCCCATCCCGGCCATGCGGACCCGGCCGGTGGAAGGACCGGCGCCGGGGATCGCCGAACGGGGACCGGTTAAAACTCCGCTTCAGACCGGGATCATGGCCATCGATGCCATGATCCCCATCGGCCGCGGCCAACGGGAGCTCATCATCGGCGATCGCCAAACGGGCAAGACGGCCCTGGCCATCGATACCATTATCAACCAGCGAGAGACCGGGGTCCTCTGTGTTTACGTGGCCATCGGACAGAAGGCTTCCACCGTGGCCCAGATCCTCGCGGCCCTCGAGGAACACGGCGCCATGGAGTATACCACCATCGTCATGGCCACCGCGGACGCTCCGGCGCCCTTGCAATACCTGGCCCCTTATACCGGATGCGCCATCGGCGAGGAATTCATGGCCCAGGGCCGGGACGTCCTGGTGATCTACGATGACCTTTATAAACACGCCGTGGCCTACCGGACGATGTCCCTCCTTTTGCGGCGGCCACCGGGTCGGGAGGCCTTCCCCGGCGATATCTTTTATCTTCATTCCCGGTTGCTGGAACGGGCCTGCAAACTGACCGAGGCCGCCGGCGGGGGGTCCATGACCGCCCTGCCCATCGTCGAGACCCAGGCCGGGGACATCTCGGCCTATATCCCGACGAACGTCATCTCCATCACCGACGGGCAGATCATCCTTTCGCCGGATCTTTTCTTCGCCGGGGTGCGACCGGCCATCAACGTGGGACTTTCGGTCTCCCGGGTGGGGGGTAAGGCCCAGATCCCGGCGATGAAGAAGGTCGCCGCCCACCTGCGCCTGGATCTGGCCCAGTACCGGGAACTGGAGGCTTTTGCCCAGTTCGGCGCGGAGCTCGACCGGACGACCCGTGCCCGGCTGAATCGCGGGGAGAAGATCGTGGAGATCTTAAAGCAAGAGCAGTTCCGGCCCATGTCGGTGGAAGATCAGGTGATCTCCATCTATGCCGTGACCAACGGCTACTTCGATGACGTGCCCACGCAGGAAGTCAAGAAGGTCCAGGCCGAACTGTTGCGCTTCCTTCAAACGGAGGCGTCGACGATCCGTTCACGGCTTCAAACCACCGGGGATCTGGACCGGACGACGGTGGAAGCCCTCGAAAGAGCGCTGAAACGGTTCAAAGAACGCTGTGCGGTCTTGGGCCGCGCGCAAAAGCCGGCGAGAGGATGATCCGCCTTTGTACACGGTCCGGCATATCACGCAACGGATTAAGGGTATCAGGAACATCCAGCACATCACCAGGGCCATGAAACTCGTGGCCGCGGCCCGTCTGCGTCGCGCCCAGGAGCGCCTCGAGGCGGCCCGTCCCTATGCCCGCAAGATGGCCGAGGTGACGCTGGACCTGGCCAGGCTCACCGCCTGGTCCTATAACCCCCTCCTCCGGCCGCATGCCCAACTCCGACGGGCGCTAATAGTCGTTTTCACCGGCGATCGGGGGCTCTGCGGCGGCTATCACGAGCGGGTGGTCAGGCGGGCCCTCCAGTTCGCCGAGGAGATCGAAAAGCGGCAGGAAGTAAACCTCTACGTGGTGGGACGCCAGGGGGCGCGCATCCTGCGGCGGGAAGGATACCCCGTGGCCTATACGTTCACCGAGTCGGCGCGGGGCGTCTCTTTCACCATGGCCAAGGAATTTGCCCACCGGCTCATCGAGGAGTACCGGAGCGAGCGGTGCGACAGCATTTATCTGGTTTACGCCAAGTTCTATTCGGCCCTGGTGCAGCGGCCGCGTGTTTTCCAGCTTTTACCTGTAGATCCCGAATTGGCCAAGGGGGCGACCCTCAGAGGACTTTTCCTCTTCGAGCCTTCGCGCAAGGAAATCATCGACGGGATCCTCCCGCGCTATGTGGAGAGCGAGGTCTTCCGGGCCTTTTTGGAATGCGAGGTCGGGGAACTGGGGGCGAGGATGACGGCCATGGGCAACGCCACGGAGAACGCGGGCGAGATGATCGAACGGCTTCTGCTCGATTACCATCGGGCCAGGCAAACCCAGATCACCCGGGAGATCGCGGAGATCGTGGGCGGGGCCGAAGTCATCCGTTAGGGAAGGGAAAGGAAGTAGACGGATGTTCGAAGGTCGGGTTATCCAGGTCATCGGGCCGGTTATCGATGTGGAGTTCGGCCCGGAAGAGCTACCCCAGATCGATACGGCGGTGACCGTCCATGTTCCGGCGCGGTCGGACGAACCGGAGCGTCAGGTGGTGGCCGAAGTCAAACTCCACCTGGGCGACAACCGGGTACGTTGTATTGCCCTGGCCAAGACCGACGGTCTGGTGCGCGGGATGAAGGTGACCGGTGAAAACCGGTCCATCAGCGTTCCGGTGGGCCCCGCTACCCTGGGCCGCGTCCTGAACGTCCTGGGGGAACCCATCGACGGTGGCGGCCCGGTGGAGGCGGCGATGCGCCTGCCGATCCACCGGCCGGCCCCGAAGCTCACCGAGCAGGAGACGACCAGCGAGATCTACGAGACCGGGATCAAAGTCATCGACCTTTTGGCCCCCTACCCGCGGGGCGGGAAGGTCGGCCTCTTCGGCGGAGCCGGGGTCGGCAAGACCGGCTTGATCATGGAGCTCATCCGGAACATCGCCACCGAGCACGGCGGGGTCTCGGTCTTCGCCGGGGTGGGCGAGCGGACCAGGGAGGGCAACGAGCTCTGGCTCGATATGAAGACTTCCGGCGTCTTGTCCCGGACGGCCCTGGTCTTCGGCCAGATGAACGAGCCGCCGGGGGCCCGTTTCCGGGTGGCCCTGACCGGCCTGACGATGGCCGAGTACTTCCGGGACTACGAGGGCCAGGACGTTCTTCTCTTCATCGACAACATCTTCCGTTACGTCCAGGCCGGGGCCGAGGTCTCGGCGCTTTTGGGTCGCATCCCTTCGGCCGTGGGCTACCAGCCCACCCTCGCCCAGGAACTGGGGGAACTCCAGGAGCGGATCGTCTCCACCAAACGCGGCTCCCTCGCCTCCATCCAGGCCATCTACGTCCCGGCCGATGACTACACCGACCCGGCGCCGGCCACGACTTTCACTCACCTCGACGCCACCACCAACCTGGAGCGGCATATCGCCGAGATGGGGATCTATCCGGCCGTGGACCCCCTGGCCTCGACCTCGAGGCTACTCACCCCGCGGGTGGTGGGGGAGGAACACTATACCGTGGCCCGTCAGGTCCAGGAAGTCCTTCAGCACTACAAAGACCTCCAGGACATCATCGCCATCCTGGGACTCGAGGAGCTCTCCGACGAGGACCGCCTCCTCGTCCACCGGGCCCGGAGGATCCAGCGGTTCCTCTCGCAACCCTTCTTCGTCGCCGAGAGCTTCACCGGCCTCCCGGGAAGGTTCGTGCCGCTTGAGGAGACCATCCGGGGGTTCCGGGAGATCCTCGAAGGGCAACACGACGATCTCCCCGAGGAGGCCTTTTACATGGTCGGAACCATCGACGAGGCGGTGGAGAAGGCCCATCGCCTCGCGGAGGCGGAAAGCGCGTGAGAAAGACCATTTTGCTTGAGATCGTCACGCCGACCAGGACCGAGCTCACCCGCCAGGTGGAGTACGTGGTGGCCCCGACGCCGAAAGGTTCCATCGGGATCCTCCCCGGTCATGCGCCGCTCCTCACGGAGCTTACCATCGGGGTCCTGCGGTTCACCGCCCAGGGGGAGACCACTTACATGGCGGTAAGCGAAGGCTATATGGAGGTTACGCCGGAAAAAGTCATCGTCCTGGCCGAGGCGGCCGAGCTTCCGGAGGAGATCGACGTCGAGCGGGCCCTGGCGGCCAAACGCCGTGCCGAGGAGAGGCTTTACGCCCCGTTGCGGGAGCGCATCGACTACGTGCGGGCGCGCGCCGCCCTTCAGCGGGCCATCAACCGGCTCCAGGTGGCCAAGCGCGGTGCCCGCGAACGGCGTGGCGCGCCGGGCGCCCGGGACCGGGACGATGGAAGATAAGTTAAACAAAAAGGAGGTTTGAAACGACGATTCGGGGAAAAGGAAATGTCTCTTGAACCTTCCGTCGCTTTTATCCGGATGAAACGAAAGAGAGGAGGAACCATTTTTGCTTCTCGACAAATTATTCCTACTCGTGCCCTTCGGGTCGCTCTTTGCCCTCTTTTTCGCGTTGTACCTCTTCGTTACGGTGAGCCGGCAGGAACCCGGTAACGCCCGTATGCAGGAGATCTCCGCCGCCATCCGCGTGGGCGCGGTGGCCTACCTCAAACGGCAGTATAAGGGTGTGGCCCTCTTTTTCGTCGTGATGTTCATCATCTTGCTCCTCATGGCCGCGGCGGGGAATGTCTCCATCTACGTTCCCTTCGCCTTTCTGACCGGCGGTCTCTTCTCCGGCCTTTCCGGGTTCTTCGGGATGATGACCGCCACCAAGGCCAACGCCCGCACGGCCAATGCCGCCATGAAGAGTCTTAACGCCGGCCTGCGGGTGGCCTTCAACAGCGGCGCGGTCATGGGCCTGGTGGTGGTGGGCCTGGGCCTGCTCGACCTCTCCATCTGGTTTACCCTCCTGCGTTACGTCTGGCACCAGCCCCTGGACGTGGTCACCAGCACCATGTTGAACTTCGGCATGGGGGCCAGCTCCATGGCTCTCTTCGCCCGCGTGGGCGGCGGCATCTTCACCAAGGCCGCCGATGTCGGCGCGGACCTGGTGGGTAAGGTGGAAGTCGGCATCCCCGAGGACGATCCCAGGAACCCGGCGGTCATCGCCGATAACGTGGGCGACAACGTGGGGGACGTGGCCGGGATGGGGGCGGACCTCTATGAGTCCTACGTCGGTTCCATCGTAGCCACCTCGGCGTTGGCCATGGCCGCTTTCCCCCAGCGGCTCTGGATGGCCGCGGTCATGGTCCCGCTCATCATGGCGGTGATCGGTGTTTTGGCCTCGATCATCGGCACCTTCTTCGTCCGTTCCGGGGAGAAGGCCGAGCAGAAGGTCCTCCTTGCGGCCCTACGGCGCGGGATCTTCAGCAGCGCCATTTTGATCGCGATCTTTTCTTATTTCGTGGTCCGCTTCACCCTCGGTCCCGCGAACATCGGCGTCTACATCGCGGTTCTGGCCGGGCTCGGGGCCGGAGTTTTGATCGGTCTTTTAACCGAGTACTATACTTCTTCTACCTATAAACCCACCCGCAGCGTGGCCGACGCGGCCCCGACCGGCCCGGCCACGGTGATCATCGGGGGGCTCTCCGTCGGTATGCTTTCCACCTTCCTCCCGGTGGTCATCGTCTGCGTGGCCATTCTCGTCAGTTATTTCGCCGCCGGAGGAGGGGACTTCGCCCGCGGGCTTTACGGGATCGCCATCGCCGCCGTGGGGATGCTTTCCACTTTAGGGATCACCCTGGCCACCGACGCCTACGGTCCGGTGGCGGATAACGCCGGCGGCATCGCGGAGATGGCCGAGCTGCCCGACCACGTCCGCGAGCGGACCGACGCCCTGGATGCCCTGGGTAATACCACCGCCGCCACGGGCAAAGGGTTCGCCATCGGTTCGGCCGCCCTCACCGCCCTGGCCCTGATCGCCGCCTTCACCGAGAAGGTGGACGGGGTCCTGGCCAAGCAGGCCGTGGAGCTCGGTTATAACTATACCAACCTGACCCATACCTTGAACCTTACTGACCCCAGCGTACTCGTGGGTTTGCTCGTCGGCGCCATGTTGCCCTTCCTCTTCTGCTCCATGACCATGCGTGCCGTCGGCCGGGCCGCCCAGAGCATCGTCTTCGAAGTCCGGCGGCAATTCCGCGAGATCGTCGGGCTCATGGAGGGCAAAGCCAAGCCGGACTACGCTCGCTGCGTCGACATCTGCACCCGCGGGGCGCAGAAAGAGATGGTCCTTCCGGCCCTTTCGGCCATCATCGCGCCCATAGCCGTGGGGCTTCTGGCCGGGATCAAGGCCGTGGCCGGCCTTTTGGGCGGGGCCACTGCCAGCGGGTTCGTCCTGGCGGTCATGATGGCCAACGCCGGCGGGAGCTGGGATAACGCCAAGAAGTACATCGAGGAAGGCAACTACGGCGGCAAGGGTTCCGACGCCCATAAAGCGGCCGTGGTGGGCGATACGGTTGGTGATCCGTTTAAGGATACCTCCGGGCCGTCGCTCAACATCCTGATCAAGCTGACCTCCATGGTCTCGGTGGTCTTCGCCGTGTTCATCTTGAAGAACGCCTTGATTAAATGAATCCATCTTCATCCCGCCAGAGTGGGGTTACCTCGTGCTCGTGCTCGTAAGCGGGACGCTGGGATCGTGGCGATCAAGCGTACGGGCGCGAGCACGTTCCTCGTCTTGGGAAAGGAACTTTCTCTCTCTTTTACTACTTGCTTGTGCCGGTCCCTGTTAGCTTCCTTTCCCGGCTGGACCGGAAGGGCGGGAAGGTTGTTGACATCGTCTGGCGCCGTGTCTATAATGGGAGCTATGTTGGAAGCGAGAAACCGTTTTTCCTTCTGGTTTGATGAGCTCGAGGTGAACCGGGTTGAAGTTGCCCCATTTTGACGTCTTCGGCGTTCATCTCCGGCCGCCGCAGATCTTGGTCCTGGGGTTCGCCGCCACGATCTTTACCGGCGCCGTCCTTTTGAGTCTACCCATCGCCTCGAACTCCGGCCAAAGCCTGCGGTTTTTGGACGCCCTTTTTACCGCCACTTCCGCCGTCTGCGTCACCGGGCTGGTGGTGGTCGATACGGCCACCCAGTATAACCGTTTCGGTCAGCTCGTGGTCCTCTCGCTCATCCAGATCGGCGGGCTGGGGTTCATGACCATGTCCACCCTCATCGCTTTCCTGCTCGGCAAGCGGATCACCCTCCGCGAGCGGTTGGTGATGCAGGAGGCCTTGAACCAGTTCTCCCCGGCGGGGCTCGTCCGGCTGACGAGGAACATCCTCCTTACCACCCTCATCGTAGAGGGGGCGGGTGCGACTTTGCTTGCCGCCAGGTTCGCCTTCGATTACCCGCTCGGCCGGAGCATCTATATGGGGGTCTTTCACGCGGTCTCGGCCTTCTGCAACGCGGGCTTCGACGTCATGGGCCGTTTGACCGGTCCTTTTAGTAGTTTCACCAGTTACGTCGGCGACCCGGTGGTCTCCCTTACTATCTGTGGGCTCATCGTCACCGGCGGGATCGGTTTTCCGGTCATCCAGGAGCTTTACCGCTACCCTCGGACCAGGCGACTCTCGCTCCATGCCAAGCTGGTCTTAAAGATCACCGCGGCTTTAATAATCATCGGGGTGACCGCCATCTTTCTCTTTGAGTACAGCAACCCGGCCACCATGGGTCGGCTTAGTTGGGGCGGAAAGATCTTGGGGGCCATCTTTCAGTCGATTACCCCCCGGACGGCCGGCTTTAACACCCTCGATATCGGCGCCATGCGCCTCGGCACGCTCTTTCTCCTCATCATGCTGATGTTCATCGGCGCCTCGCCGAGTTCCACCGGCGGCGGAATCAAGACCACGACCTTCGGGGTGTTGTTGGCCACCATCATCGCCACCATCCGCGGCTACGACGA
>JAAYXC010000115.1 GCA_012516115.1 Bacillota bacterium
GTTACCAGCATCTTCTCCGTGGGCGTCTTGGCCAGGAAGAGGACGCCACCCTCATGCCGGCGCCAGGAGGAAAGATAAGGCACGACCGTGGTGGAACGGGGCAGGGAAGCGGGACGATCTAAAGCAAGGAGACCGTCCCGCTCCATCCGATGGACCAGACCGAGAATTTCATCTAAGGCAGGCATAGTCGAAACTCACCTCTTCCAAGGAGGGACTTCCGGTAGCAAAGCCTCAAACTCCCGGATTAAACCCTCTTCGTAGGGACCGGCGAAATCTCCGGCGAGGAAACGGTCGAGGCCCTCCCGCAGGAGGCGTTCCCAAGACTCTTCCTCCCGGCCGGGGTTGATGGGGAAAAAGAGGGCGCCCGCCGCGCGGGCCGCCTTGAGATCGCCCAGGGCATCGCCGATCATTAAAACATGGCCCGGTGGGTACTTGCCCGCGGTGGCCAACCGGAGGTGGTCGGCCTTGGTCCCCATCTCCTGGCCGGCGATAATGGCCGGGAAGCGATCGATCCCGTGCTCGGCCCATTCCCGCTCCAGGGCCTCACCCGGGGTCTGGGAGACGACGATAATGTCGGCCACGGCCGCAAACCGCTCCAGGCACTCCCGCACGCCGGGGAAAGGCGGCACACCGTGGACCATCTCGGCAATACGTTGGTTGACCGTTTCACTCCACACGAGGGCCTGCCGGAAGACCGGATGGCGGGTCTTGGCCATCATCTCTTTGAGCGTCACGTGGCTGAGCGTCCCGCCGGCGGCCACCCACTCCTTGATGGGCGTGATATCGGGTACTTTAAAGCCACGCTTGACCACCTCGGGCCGCTCGGCCAGGAGATCCATCTCCAGGACGAGGGCGTTGAAACGGTTGCAGCCGCGCCACTTCGAATAGAGATTAACGAACTCAATGGTCTCCCGGGCATATTTCGCGATCGGCTGGAGACCCCAGACGGCGATGGTGACCGGGGCAAAACACTCCTTCTGTTTGATCTCCATCGTATCGAAGACACAACCGTCGGAGTCGAACCCTACGAAGAACTCGTGCTGCGGCGTAAACTCCTGCAAGCGCTCCGGCCGATAATCACCCATTCCCCTACCTCCGCGTTTAGCGTTTGATCCGGGCCGACCCGCCCTTCATCACGTGCAAGACCTCGTCCAAGGTGACCATGCTCGTGTCGCCGCGGGTGGTCTGGAGGAGCGCGCCGTGGGCCGCGCCCATGTTCACCGCCTCTTGCGGCCCCATGCCGTTCAAAAAGGCATAGATCATGCCGCTGCAGAACCCGTCGCCGCCGCCGACGCGGTCCTCGATCTCCAGCCGCTCGTAACGGGTCGACTCGTAGAACTGGCCGTCGTAATAAAGAATGGCCGACCAATTGTTGATGGAGCCGCTCACCACCTCCCGGAGGGTGGTTCCCACCACCTGGATATGCGGATAGGCGGCCACCACCTTCTTCACCATGGCCTTATAGCCTTCGACCGGTAAGGATTTGAGGTTCTCGTCGGTACCTTCCACCTGGAAACCCAGAACCTTCTGGAAGTCTTCTTCGTTCCCGATGAGCACCGAAATATAAGGTATCAATTCTTTGGTGGTGGCGATGGCCTGCTCGCTCGTCCAGAGTTTGCTCCGGAAGTTTAGGTCGTAGGAGACAATGGTGCCCGACGCGTGGGCCGCCTGCATGGCCTCTTTGACCACCGCGGCGCAACCGGGACTCAAGGCGGTGAAGATCCCGCCAGTATGGAACCAGCGTACGCCCTGGGAAAAGATCCGCTTCCAGTCCACCATCCCCGGTTCCATATGGGAAGTGGCGGAATGGCCGCGGTCGTAAAGGGTCACGCTGGCCCGCACCCCCATGCCGACCTCGGTGAAATTAAGGCCGATCCGGTCTTTCTTCCCCACCCCGTCGTAGGGAACCCAGATGACCTCGGAAAGGTCGATGCCGGCCGCCCGGGCGTGGTTCCGGATAAGCCATCCCAGCGGATTGTCGACCAGCCGCGAGATCCAGGCCGCCCGCAACCCAAACCTTGAAAGGGCATAGGAGACGTTATACTCCCCGCCGCCCACCCAGACCTCGAAGACCGGGGTCAGTTCGATCCGCTGGTGACCCGGGGGGCTCAACCGGATCATGCATTCGCCCAAGGTAAGGATGTCGTATTTGGTCTCCCCAGACGCCTTGATCTTTACCGGCATTACTCCTCTACCCCTTTCTCATCGAGTTTTATTTAAAACTCATCCCTGTCGAAGTCGAAAGAGACGTTCGCCGGCTTCCCGCACCAAAAGGAGTCCCTCTTCTTCCTTCCCTTCCCAGGCCGTCGGATCGATGGTCCCTGGGTCGCGGTAGCCGAGATTGATACGCCGGCAGCGTTCCGGAGGGATTCCCGTGGCCAGGACCACGTTGATGCGTGGTTCTTCCCGGCCATCGATGAAAGTACCCGTACCCTTGACGTGGGTGGAGTGAGCCTTGATGCGTCCCGGAATATGCCGGAACTGCTCCATCCGGGTGAGGAAATAGTCCCGGACGTGGTACCCAGCCTGGTCGATGAGATGACCGTGGGTATAGGAAACCTCGGTGATATGCGGAGCATAGATGATGAGCTCGCCGCCGTCCTCCACGATCCCGTCGAGCTTGTAGGCCACTTTTCCGGCGGTCCAGAGGTCATCGTACTTTCTAGAGGCCATCCCGAGGACGCTCCGGTAACGGCGTGGTTTATAATAAACGTGTAGCGTGGCCGAGAGGTCGGCCGCCGCCTGCCAGGCCGCCACCTCCGTTCCGGCGAAGATCCCCCGTAGCCCTTCATCGCCCATGACCACGTGAAAATAAATCCGTGGGACGGGGATGAGGGCGGCCGCCAGCCGCAAAACCTCGCGGACCGGGTTCTCACGGACCCCGATGATCCGGGGAATGGTGATGACTGCGCCCAGCCAGTGAAAAAAGTCGATGATCTCCTCCCCGGAGATCCCGGGGAAAAAGTACTTCTCCCCGCCGGAGAAGCCGGCCACCTCGTGGGGAACGACGGGGCTCAGGACGAGGAGGAGATCGTAAGCCAGGATGGCCCGGTTGACCGTGATGGGGATCTCTTCGGCCATGAGCCCGCCGGTGGCCGTGGCGATCTGGTCGGCGGTGAGACGTCCGAGGAGGGTCAGGGTCTGCGGGTCGTCCCAGGCATGGTTGAACAGATGACAATCGGCAAAATCACGGTTGTATTCGGCCTCACTCAGTCCGAGATGATGGAGGAGCCTGACCCGGGAAAGAGGGGGATGGGTTCCGAGGGCGATCATGGCGTCAAGCCTGCCCCCGGCCGTTTTAACCGTGCGGTAAAAGGCGCGGAAGAACTCCGCTACCGGCGCGGTCCGGGTGGTATCCGGGAGGAGGGCCAGGACTCTCCGACCGCGCAGTTCCTCCCGGCCCAGGACCGTCTCCACCGCCGCCCGGATCTCGTCTTCGCCCAGCGGGGTTGCGCTTACCCGTTGATACATCTTCTTCGTCGCCTCCCATGAACGGACGCCAAACGGCCTCACTAGGACCAGTTGGTATGGAAGACTCCTTCTTTGTCGATCCGACGATAGGTATGCGCGCCAAAGTGGTCGCGCTGGGCCTGGAGGAGGTTGGCCGGGAGCCGTTCCGAACGATAGCTGTCGTAATAGGCCAACGTGGCCGCGCTGCAGATGACCGGGACACCGGCTTGCTGGGCCGCTTGGACGAATTGCCGCAGGGCCGCCTGGCCTTCCCGCACCGCCGGGGCAAACTCCGGCGCCAGAAGCAGGTTCACGAGCTCCGGTTCACGGCCGAAGGCCTGCCGGATCTCCTCCAACATACGGGCACGAATGATGCAACCGCCGCGCCAGATCCGGGCGATGGCCTCGTAGTTAAGGCCGAAACCGTATTCCTTGTCCGCTTCCCGCATCAAGGCCATTCCCTGGGCATAACAGGCCAGCATCCCCAGATAGAAAGCTTTACGGACCACGGCGATGAGCTCGTCCCGTCCGTCACCAAGCGGACCGGCTGGCCCGGGGAGGACCTTGCTTGCCGCCACCCGTTCTCCTTTGAGCCCGGAGAGGATCCGCGCCTCCACCGCCGCGGCCAGAGTGGGCACGGGCACGCCCAGATCGAGGGCGGTCTGGGCCGTCCATTTCCCCGTCCCTTTTTGTCCGGCCGTATCCAGGACCAGGTCCACCAGGGGTTGTCCGGTTTCGGGATCCATCTTCCCCAGCACGAGCGCCGAGATCTCCAATAAGAAACTCCCCAGCTCGGCCCGGTTCCACTCGTTGAAGATCTCACGTACCTGCGGCGTGGAGAGCCCCAGTCCGCGGCGGAAGAAATCGTAGATCTCACAGATCAATTGCATGATCCCGTATTCGATGCCGTTATGGGTGGTTTTGACGAAATGTCCTGCTCCGCCGGTCCCCATATAAGCACAGCAGGGTTCGCCGTCGACTTTGGCCGCGATCTTGGTGAAAACGGGTTCCACCAGACGGTAGGCCTCCGGGTCGCCGCCCGGCATGATGCAGGGTCCTTTCAAGGCCCCTTCTTCGCCGCCGCTGATGCCCGTGCCGATAAAACGGATGCCCCGGCTGGTGAGGGTTTTCCCCCGGCGAATGGTATCCTGAAAATGGGAATTACCGCCGTCGATGAGGACGTCCCCCGGCACCAAATAGGGCAAAAGCTCGTTGATGGCTGCCTCGGTAGCCTCCCCCGCCGGGACCATCAGGAGGATAGAGCGGGGGGGGTTAAGGGCGGCGATGAACTCTGCGCCGTTGGCAAAGGCCTGGATGTTCTTCCCGGCCATCCGTGCTTTGACCATCTCCACTTTCTGGGGATCCCGGTCGTAACCGACCACGGTAAAACCGTTCCGCTCGATGTTCAAGGCCAGGTTCTGCCCCATGACCCCAAGACCTACGAGACCAAACTGCTGTTGGGCCATCCTGATCCCCCTCCTATGTTGATCGAACTTTTCATGCGCGGTAACCGTAGGCATAACGGGTAACGCTTTAGACGCCGGAGAAGGCGGAAAAACCACCGTCCACGGGTATGACCACACCGGTGACAAAGGACGAAGCCGGCGAGGCCAGCCAGATGACCGTGCCCACTAAATCTTCCGGGGTACCGAACCGGCCCATGGGAGTATGGTCGATGATGGCATGGCCGCGGGGGGTAAGTTCGCCCGTCTTCTCGTCCGTCAACAGGAAACGGTTCTGCGTGGTCAGGAAGAACCCCGGCGCGATGGCGTTGACCCGAATCTTCGGGCTGTAGTTCTGGGCCAGGTGGACGGCGAGCCACTGGGTGAAGTTACTCACCGCCGCTTTGGCGGCCGAGTAACCGACGACTTTCGTCAGGGGACGGAAGGCATTCATCGAGGAAATGTTGATGATCGAGGCACCTTCCGGCTTCGCCGCCATTTCCCGGCCGAAGACCTGGGCGGGTAAGATGGCCCCGGCGAAGAGATTGAGCGCCACCACCCTCTCCAAGGCCGGTAAGGGAAGATCGAAGAAAGACACCGTCTCCGAGGTGGTGGCGTCTTTGACGTTCCCTCCCACGGCGGAGACAAGGATATCGGGTACTCCGAGATCATGCCGGATGGCTTCGCGCAACGCCACGAGCTCTTCCGGTTTCATGGCATCGGCCCGGGACCCTCTGGCCGTGCCGCCCTCCTCGGCGATGGTCGCCGCCGTCCTCTTGGCCGCCGTCTCGTCGAGATCCGCCACCGCCACTTTGGCCCCGGCCGTGGCCAAACCTTTGGCCATAGCCGCGCCGAGGATCCCGCCGCCCCCGGTCACGACCGCCAGTTTTCCCTGAAGAGAAAACAATTCCATGCCAAACCCCTCCGCTCGTTTTGGTGATAGTTTTAAGACTCCGCTTTGAAATTCCGGGCCCAAAGTCTCCCCGCCTTACGAGGTACTGGATAAGGGCGAAGAAGCAGGTACCGGTCCGGTGGAGTCCCGAATTACGAGATGACAGGGTAGTCGGATCTGATCTGGAACCGGTGAGGTACCGTTAATCAACCCCCAGAGCATCTCCGCCGCCTTGGCCCCCATCTCGTGGGTGGGCTGGTGGACGGTGGTCAAGGGGATGTGGAAGAACCTAGAGGTATCCGAGTCACCGAAAGCAACCAGCGAAATATCTTCGGGAATGCGCCGACCCATCTCCCCGATCTGGGCGGCGGCGCCCACGGCCAAGATCTCCGAAGAGCAGAAGACGGCGGTGAGATCCGGATGCCGGTCGAGGAGGGTGGCCATCCCGGTCCGTCCTTCCTCGTAGGTAAACGTCTGGAGCCGGACGAACCAGGTCTCGTCCGGCGAGAAGCCTGCCTCCTCAAGGGCGGTGCGAAGGCCTTCTTCCCGGTCCAGGGCGGTCTGTTTCCCCCGGCCGCCGATGATGGCTCCGATCCGACGGTGGCCGAGGGCGAGGAGGTGTCGGGCCGCCTGATAGGCGCCGGTCCGGTCATCGGTGATGACGAAATTGAAGGTGGGATCGGGGTAGTAGTGGTTGAAAAAGACGAAGGGCGTACCCGTCTCTTTAAGGGCCCGATAGGCCTCTACCGTCTGGGAAGGCGAGATGAGCAGTCCCGCGCAACCCTGGTCGAGAAAGTGACTGATCTGACTCTGTTCCAATTCCGGGTCCCAACGCGAATGGGCGATTACCAGTTGAACCTCGCGTCCGGCAAAGAAGGACTCCACGCCGGCGATGATCTCCGGGAAAAACGAATTGGGGATGGAGGAAACGATGATCCCGATTTGGACGATCCGCTGGCGATTAGGGAGCCAGTTGGCCTGGGGCATGACAAAGCAACCGCGGCCGTGCTCGCGGGTGATATATCCTTCGGCCGTAAGCCGTTCCAAGGCGCGCCGGACGGTGATGAGACTGACACCGTAGGCCTCCATGAGCTGCTGTTGGGAAGGGATGGGTTGCAGAGGGGCAAATTCTCCGGCGATGATGCGGTCGCGAAGTTGAAGATAGAGTTGATAAAATCTCGGATGGGGGCTATGTGGATCGATCATGCTCTCACACCCATCTCATGCGCTCATGCGCATGAGTTTGTTTTTATCTTAGCACCGCCGTTCGCGTTTGTCAAGGCGGCAAGGCTGCGTTTTTGCCGCGTGGCCATCCATCCAGAGTTTCAAAAATTAAGTAGGAAATTGGCATCTGCCCACGAATATATCTATCATCTACCAATCTTTACGGTGGTGATCCACCCTGCGACCCCTTTCCACCTTCGTCCAGAGCCGACCAGTGGAATTCCTGGGGGCGCTGACGATCCTGGCCGGGACGCCGTTCTTGCTCTATCTGGTCCGGGTTCTTCGCCGGAACCGGGGAACGCGATCCCCGTTCTACGGCTATCTTTTCGCCGTGTTGGCCCTGACCGTCTCGGTGGCCACTTCCTACGATATTTTGTTGCGTCCGCCGGTATTACCCGGCTATTGGCGCCTTTTATCCCCCTTTGTCCTCTTTCTCCTTTCGGTCCTGGTCAAACTCCTCATCATCCTTTATCTCGCCTTTACCGTATCAGGCCTCTTTCAGCCCGGACGGATCCTGAAATTCGGGGCCAAGGTGCCGGGTTTCGAGATCAGCAACGAGCTGGGCCCGCTCGACCGGGCGCTTACCCAGGCCGAGCGCGATTACGAGCTAATCACCAACCTTAACGAGACCGTGCTCGAGTATGTGGCCAGCGCTTACGAGGAATCCATCCTGACGGCCGAGGATCCGGCGGAAGAGATCCGTCGGCAGACCGAAGAGGTTTTACAGAGCGTATACAAAGACTACCCGGGAACAGCCATCCGCGTTGTGCCTTGCACGAAGGAAGGGATCGCCTCCCTGTGGGAACCCGTGGCCACGCTGGTACGTAAATGGTTCGACCGGAAATCGGACCTCTCCACTGTCGAGGGTGACGCCCTGGGGATAGGGATCCATCACGGTACCGAAGGCTTCACCGGCGCGATCATCGTTATCGATGCCTCAAGGGGACGGGGCGAGGTGACGGCCGCGGAAATCTATGCCGCCAGCACACTCTATATCGCGATCGCCAGCACCATCGGGGCGGCTCTGGTCACACGGGATTGATTCTCGACGGATTGATTCTCGACCCTGAGTTTGGATATAATAAAATATAAAATAAAAATTGAGGTGCAACGGTGCCGATTCTCGCTGCAAAAACCAAAGGACACGATCTGATCGTCAGTGGACGCCGCATCCCCCGGGCCTTGCAGGAAGCCCGCGCCGTCCTGCGAGAGATCGCCACCCATTGCGAAAACAGTGGCTCCAAGCTGAACGGTGGAAATGTTAAAAACGGCGACAAAAATTAACTCGCTTTTGTTGCACGAATTGCCCGGGTGATGTAATTTTGTGGACAAAAAAGAAAAAACAACCTCCAGGAATCAAGGTATCCCGTGCGCCGAACAAAAAACCCAAATCCCTGCGGGAATTAAGACAAATATTGGAGAGACTCGCTCAAAAACGCGTTGAGTAAAACGAAAGTAAAAGACAGAGGCCGGAAGGCCTCTTTTTTATGAGTCGGTTAAGGAAAAAATCGGAGCCATTTGCGCCTTTAAAGGAATGGGATATTCCCGGTCTTCGTCTTTCGTCTGTTTTTTTCCGCCGTTGAGCATTAATCGAAATCGGCGTCCACTTTCGCACGGTAAAAAGAGACCGGAGTTCCCGAGTAAAGACTCTCATGAGGCCATGAAACGGGATCGCGACCGCCTTATTATTTACAGGGTATAAAACGAAGACGTCGAGGCAGACCAGAGGAGAAGGAAGGAATCCGGAGGAGGAAAGCGAATCTTGGCAGAAAGACCAACCTCCAGATAAGAAGGAGATCCCCTGCGTATGAAAAAAGACCTTTTTCAAAAAACGGTCATCATCACCGGCGCCTCCAGCGGCATCGGCCGGGCCACGGCGGTGGAGTTCGCCCGCGCCGGAGCCAAGGTGGTCCTGGCCGCCCGGAACGAGAAATCCCTTGCGGAACTGGCCGCAGAGATCGCTCCCTACGGCCGGGAGGTACTCGTCGTCCCCACGGATGTGACCCAGCGACCGCAGGTGAGGCGCCTGGTAGAGGAGGCCTTGGCCCGTTTCGGCCGGATCGATATCTTCGTAAGCAACGCCGGCATCTACCACCGCTGCCCGGTTCGAGATTTACGGGTCGAGGACGGGGAACGGGTCATGGCCGTCAATTTCTACGGCTTTCTCCATGGGGTCCAGGAAGTGCTCCCCCATATGCTGGCCCGCAAAGAAGGCCATATCGTCCTCGTCTCCTCGGTGGACGGCAAGAAAGGGTTGCCGCCCGACGGAGCCTACGTGGCCGCGAAGTTCGCCGCCACCGGCCTGGCCGAGGTCCTCCGGCAGGAGCTCCACAGCACCGGGGTCCATGTATCGACCGTCCTGCCCGGCCGGGTGGATACGCCGCTCATCGCCGATCTCTCGGTGCCATGGATCTCGGCCAAGATCCCCCCGGAGCGGGTGGCAAAGGCGATCCTCAAGGCGGTAAGGAAGAAAAAGGCCGAGATCGTCGTGCCGTGGCTGGGGCCGAAGACGTTGCTCTTTCTCAACACCCTTTCCCCGCGCTTGGGGGATTGGGCCGTGCGGGTCTTCCGGTTGGAGGGAAGAGAGAGATCTTTCGTTTAATAAATTGATCATGTAATCAAATACATGTTTTGATTGCACATGCTTAGCGTATTCGGTCATTTCGGCAGATTGTCATTTATATTCCCTGGCAACCGCCTCCCCCACCATGATACGAAAAACCTGAAAAGTGCCGGCAGCTATTTCTTGGTCAAGCATTTGAGGCACCCAGGCGTACTTGGTCGGTTGAGATTGTCCAACTCATAAACAACCTGTTCCGGCAGTAGAATGTTCCCGCCCAAGACAGCCGGGGCGCCGCACCCAAAGGAAAGAGGATAAGCAGTCCGTATCGAAGACGATAGGAGGGGATAGTTTAAATATCCTCATGGCTCCCCTCCTCCTCACCCCCGTACAGGAGATCCGCATATCCCGCCTCAAGGAGCAACTGCTCGTACCGCCCCTTCGTGATCAACCCGCGATCCAACGCGCGTTTCGCTTTCTCCGCGTAACTAGATTCAATCCGGTCCTCGCGGGTGGGCAGATAGAGATCGGGGCGGTAGCCAAGCCGCCTGGCCATGGCGATGACCCCGTCTCCCATGGCCTCGGCCTGCTTCTGGGTGAGATAGCCCAGGTGCCTCAGTCTGCTCAGGGTGGCCTGATGGCTCGCGCCGAAGTGTTGTTCGAGGTCGATCACATCCTCCAGTGAGACGACCTTGCGCCCGCGTTTGTGCAGCCTTAGGGCGATGCCGCCGGCCGGCAGAAGGAGGTTGGCGGCGAAGTAATCCGCCTCTCGTTCACTGGCATTGTCCTGATTGAACAGCCCCGCAACGCATATCCGTCGCGATAGGCCACGATGGTAGCGGAGATGGCAATACTCGTGGGCCACGGTAAAGCGCTGATGTCCAAGGGTCTTATTGGTGTTGAGCATAATGACCGCGCTTTGGCCCAGTCTCAGAAAGACTCCGGACACCGCCGGCGAAAGCGGCTTGAAAACGAGGCTGATGTCAAGGCATTCCCGCAGAAGCTTGAAGAGATCGAGGGGCTCGTATTCACCCAGGCCCAGCTCGCGCCGGAATTCCGTCGCACGGGCCATGGCGGTGATCTCCAGGCGGTTCATCTCTCGCTCTCCCCGGCCAGCAGATGGTCGAGTTCGGCCAGGTTACGTATGAAGCGCTGCACCCAGGCCATGGTCTCGAGGTCCTCCTCTGCGATCTCCCCTGCCCTGAAGGCCAACGCCAACTCGTCCCCGGCCTGAGGCCGCTCCTCCTCAAGAAAATAGGAAATCGCGTATCCATACAGATTCGCCAGTTTCTCCAGACTAACCAGATCGATCTCGCGGCGGCCGTTTTCGTAATAGGAAAGCTGTTCTCTTACCAAGCCCGCCGCCCGCGCGGCCTGCTCCTGGGTCAACCCGGCCCGCTCCCGGGCCTCTTTGAGCCGAGTCCCGATCCGCTCATAGGTAATCGTCATTATCGATCCCTCCTGTTACATTATAACATAGTCATAATTACAGAGTAACGAATTTGTTACAGGATAGTCTATGGAGATTGGGGTAGAGGATTCAGGTTCCAGCGCTGTAGGGAGGATCCTCTGCTCCTTGATCCCCTTCCGCGCGAGTGCGGGAAGGTGGCACGGATATTCTCCCGGGTCCGGGAATGCGGTCCAAACCCGGTGGCAAAGACCTTCACGGGGTGTAGCGGCCTCTTTCCGGCTCTTTCTGCCGTGTCCGCGTTTCCGCGTCGGGGCGTTCCGGCCGCCTGAACCGAAAGAGATCGCGCAGCCAATCGAAGAGTCCGGGCCGGCAACGGTCGCAGATTTCCTGCGGTTCCCGGCCCAGGGGGAGCTCGACCTCGACGAGATCCCGGCAGTAGGGTCCGGGGAGGAGGCCCGAGCGGGGGCAGACCACCACGCGGACGAAGCGATGCCGGGGGCAGAGTTGGGTCGGTTCGGTGCCCACGGCAAAATACTCTTTCTTGGCCGGGCATAAAGGCCCGGCCAGTTCCCCCGTCTCCCGGCAGATGAGGACCTCCCTTACCCCTTCGGGCACGGGGAAGTCCCGCGCTGGACGACCGGCCAGGGCCCGCCGGACGAAATCGCGCCAGATGGGGGCGGCCAGGGTCCCACCCGAACCGGGAAGAGACCGCCGGCCCCGGTCGTACCCCAGGTGGACCACGGCCACGAGCTCCGGCGTATACCCGGCGAACCAGGCGTCGCGGTTCACGTCCGAGGTACCGGTCTTGCCCGCCGCCGGACGGTCAGGCGCCTGTCCCGGGGCGGTTCCCTCCGGTCCGAAGACGTCTTTCAGCGCCTGGGTAAGGAGAAAAGCGGTACTGGCGCGCATTACCCTGCCGGATGAGGGCCGCGTCCGGTAAATGACCCTGCCCCGGGCATCGCGGATCTCCTCCACCCCGAAGGGTACCACCCGCAGGCCGCCGTTGGCGAAGGCGGCGTAGGCGGCGGCCAATTCCAGGGGTTTTACTTCGCTCGTCCCCAGGGCCAGCGAAAGATAGGGCCGCAAAGGGGAAGTAATGCCGAGACGTTTGGCGAATTCCGCGATGGTCACCGGTCCGAGTTCGGCGCCCAGGGCCACCGCCACCACGTTGCAGGAGGCGGCCAGGGCCTCACGGAGGCTCAACTTTTCTGAAGCGAAACTCCGGCCGGCATCCACGGCCAGATAAGACTCTTCCCCCAGAAAGAACCGGCGTGGTCTGGCTTCCCGCAGGGTGGCCAACGTATAGCCGTGTTCCAGGGCACAGGCGTAGACGATGGGCTTAAAGGCCGATCCCGGCTGTCGGCGGGCCTGGGTGACCCGGTTGAACTCCGAGGTGCGGAAGTCCCGGCCGCCCACCATGGCCCGGATGGCCCCGGTGTCCGGATCCAAGGCCACCATGGCCGCCTGGAGATCGTGGGGTTTGAGACGGTCCACGGACGGCTCCGCCGCCTCCTGCCAAGTCGGATCCAGGGTCGTCCGCACGTGGAGTCCCCAGGCCCCCTCCGGAA
>JAAYXC010000116.1 GCA_012516115.1 Bacillota bacterium
CCTAAGGTAACCTGACCATCCCCGGCCATTGCCACCTCATTGTCGCGTTTAACGACCACAATGGTTGTACCTGAAAACAATTGCAACACCCCCTAAGCCCGTGGATGGGCTTTTTTGTATACCGTCGTTAAACGTTCTCGCGTGACATGGGTGTATAGCTGGGTTGTGGATACGTTGGCATGTCCTAGCAGCTCCTGCACACTACGCAGGTCGGCACCGTTTTCCAGCATATGCGTGGCAAAAGAATGGCGCAAGGCATGCGGACTGATCTGGCGGATGAGGGCCACCCGGGCCAACGCCCGCGCCAGGATCCGCTGAACGCTGCGACCGGAAAGCCTTGTACCAAGACGGTTCAGGAAAAAAGCCCGCTCCGCGGAATTACCCTGTCCGAGAAGAAGCGGCCGAACGAAGCGAAGATAATCCTCACAAGCCGCCATGGCCAGCCGACCCATGGGAACAATGCGTTCCCGCCCGCCTTTGCCCATCACGCGCACGCAGGCCAGGCTAAAGTCCACGTCCTCCAGATTCAGCCCCACCAGTTCGGAAAGACGGATGCCCGTGGCGTATAACAGCTCCAGGATGGCCAGATCTCTTCGGGCCAGAGGAGTGCCGTCCTTACAGGCGGCAAGAAGAAGCTCCACTTCCTCCGGGGAAAGGAAGCGAGGCAAGCGCTTTTCCTTACGGGGTGTCGCCACCCCCATCATGGGGTTATGGGCCAGATGTCCCCGACGCTGGAGATATTTAAAGAAAGATCGGAGGGCCGCCAGCTTGCGTCCCACCGAGCTTTTGGCTAAACCTTCCTCTTTCAATCGGGCCAGGAACTCCCGTACGACGAGATGGGTCACTTCTTCCGGAGCGGCCAGGCCACGCGCGGCCATAAAACGGGCGAACTGAAGGAGATCCGTCTCGTAGGCCACCACGGTGCGCATGGCCATCCCCCTGGTGGCCCGCATGATCGTCAAGTATTCACGGATCAAATTTTCCATGCCGATTCCCAAGACATAATAACACAGTCCATCGTTTTTGGCAAGTTTTATTGTTATAAAAAGCGCAAAATGCCGGACTCAAGTGGAAAATCGTGACTATTTCCGAAAAATGGTTTGTCGCACTTTTTCCAGGACGGTGAGCGCCCGTTCGGCCAGCAAGCGGGCCTTCTCCCGCCGCCCCCGGGCGGGGAAGTCGAGAGGGGGGAAAAGGCCGAAATTAACGTTCATCGGCTGAAAACGATCCGGGGCGGCGGAGGTTACGTAATGCATCAGGGCACCGAGGGCCGTTTCGCGGGGAAAAACGAATGGCTCTTCTCCGTCGAGACGCCTGGCCAGATTGATCCCGGCTACGAGCCCGGAGGCGGCGGACTCCACATAGCCTTCGACCCCGATGAGCTGTCCGGCGAAAAAAAGTCCTGCCGCCTTCCGCGCTTCGCCGGTGGGCCGAAGGAGGACGGGAGAACAGAGATAGGAGTTCCGGTGCATGCCGCCGAACCGGGCGAACTCGGCCCGGGCCAGACCCGGAAGGAGCCGGAAGACCCGCTCTTGTTCCCCGTGGGCCAGTCGCGTCTGAAAGCCCACCAGATTGTAGAGGGCACCGGCTGCGTCGTCCTGGCGAAGCTGGACGACGGCGTAAGGCCGCCGCCCGGTCCGGGGATCGACCAGCCCCACCGGTTTCATCGGACCGAACCGGAGGGTGTCTTTCCCCCTTCTCGCCATCTCTTCGATGGGCAGACACCCTTCGAAAAAGACCGCATCCTCGGGGAGATGCCCCGAACGGACCTCGGCGGCCAGAAGCTCCCGCCAGAAAACGTCGTACTCCTCCTCGGTCAAAGGAGAGTTCAGATAGGCGGCATCGTCCCCCTTCCCGTAACGCGAAGCGCGAAAGAGGAGGTCCATGTCAAGAGTCTCGGCGTAGACCACCGGAGCGATGGCGTCGTAGAAGTGAAGATGGTCGTGGCCGAAGAAGGCCCGCAGGCTCGCGGCCAAACGACCGGCGGTCAGAGGACCGGTGGCGATCAAGGCCGGCGGCACGGGCAGCTCGGTGGCCTCCTCGGTCCGCACCCGGACCAGCGGATGGTGGTGCAACCGTTCGGTCACGAACTCGGCAAAACGCGTCCGGTCTACGGCCAGGGCTCCTCCGGCCGGGATACGGGTAGCATCGGCCGCGGCCATAATCAGGGAACCGAGACGTCGCATCTCCTCCTTGAGCAAACCCCCCGCGTTCTCCAGGCTGGCCCCACGGAAAGAATTACTGCAGACGAGCTCGGCCAAGAGCCCGGTCCGGTGAGCCGGCGTCATGACCGCCGGCCGCATCTCGATCAAATTCACGCGGTGGCCGCGTTCGGCCAGCTGCCACGCGGCCTCGGCCCCGGCCAGACCGCCCCCGACCACCGTTATCTCGCCCATTCATTTCGCCTCCGGCGCCGGCCGCGGCCCCACGTAGCCGCAGGCGGCGTTGGCGCAGACCAGTTCTTCGCCACCATCCTCTCCCCGGCGGATCCTGGCGGAACCTCCGCACCGGGGACAGGAAACCTTGGCCGGCAGCCGCCAGCTGGTGAAAAGGCAGTCCGGGTAGGCGCTACAACCATAGAAACGCCGACCCTTCTTCGTCCGGCGCTCGACCAAGGGCTTGCCGCAGAGCGGGCAGGCCACGGCCAGTTCCTTCCGGTACGGTTTGGTGTTTTTGCACTCCGGGTAGCCGGGACAGGCCAGGAAGCGGCCGAACCGACCATAGCGCACCACCATCATCCGCCCGCAGAGCTCGCAAGGGATGTTGCTCGGTTCGTCCTCCACCTTTACCCGTCCTAGCTCTGTTTTGGCCCGGGAGAGGTCTTCTATGAAGGGGGCATAAAAGTTTTTCACCACCTCTTGCCAGGGAAGAAGGCCCGCCTCCACCTGGTCCAGCTGGGTTTCGAGTTCGGCGGTGAAGCCCAGGTCCACCACGGCCGGGAAGTGATCCATCAACAGCTGGACCACGGTCTCGCCGAGCTTGGTGGGGACGAACCGCCGCTCCTCCAGCTGCACGTAATTCCGCCGCAGGATGACGTCGATGGTGGGGGCGTAGGTGCTGGGCCGGCCGATGCCCTTTTCTTCCAGGGCCTTAATGAGCG
>JAAYXC010000117.1 GCA_012516115.1 Bacillota bacterium
AACCTACTCCTTGTCTCCGGGGCCGGGGAAGACATCGAGCCGGACGATGGCATCGCCGCCATCGGTTCCGGCGGCCCCATCGCCCTGGGGGTAGCCCGGGCCCTGGCCCGGCATACCGATCTCACGGCCGGGGAGATCGCCCGGGAGGCCATCGTCATCGCCGGGGAGATCTGCATCTATACCAATGCCCAGATTACCTTGGAGGAATTGCCTTGAACCGTGTCATGGGGATGACCCCCCGCGAGATCGTGGCCGAACTCGACCGCTTCATCATCGGCCAGCAACAGGCCAAACGGGCCATTGCCATCGCCATCCGCAATCGGGAACGGCGGCGCCTTCTTCCCTCCGGCATGCGGGAAGAGGTGATGCCGAAGAACATCCTGATGATCGGGCCCACCGGCGTGGGGAAGACCGAGATCGCCCGGCGGCTCGCCAAATTGATCTCCGCGCCCTTCGTTAAAGTGGAGGCGACCAAGTTCACCGAAGTGGGGTACGTGGGCCGGGACGTGGATTCGATGGTGAGGGACCTGGTGGAGGCGGGGATCAGGATGGTCAAGGCCCGCCGTCTCCAGGAAGTCACGGAAAAGGCCGCCCGGCTGGCGGAGGAAAGGCTCATCGATCTCCTATTGGGCGGACCGGCGCCCCGGCCGCCGAAGAACCCGTTCGGCTTTTTGATGGGCATGGTCGAACGGGAGGCCGAGACGCCACCGGAGGAAAAGGCGCGCAAGGAAGAGATGCGGGAAGCGATCCGCGCCCGGCTGGCCCGGGGGGAACTGGAAGATGAAGTGGTGTAGGTGGAGGTGGAGGAAGAACAGCGCTTCGGCGAGGTCTGGGCGCAAGTGGGCCTGGAAGAGATGGGCCTAAACCTCCAGGACATGCTGGGGAACCTCTTCCCCAAACGTCGTCGACGCCGCCGTCTACGCGTGGCCGAGGCCCGGAAGATCCTCCAGCAACAAGAAGCCGACCGCCTCATCGACCCGGACGAGGTCCATCAGGAGGCCATTACCCGGGTCGAAGAGGAAGGTATCATCTTCCTTGACGAGATCGATAAGATCGCCGGTCGGGAGGCCGGGGCCGGGCCGGACGTCTCGCGCGAAGGCGTGCAGCGGGATATCTTGCCCATCGTCGAGGGCTCGACGGTGATGACCAAATATGGTCCGGTGCGGACGGACCACATCCTCTTCATCGCGGCCGGGGCTTTTCACGTCAGCAAACCCTCCGACCTCATCCCGGAATTGCAGGGACGTTTCCCCATCCGGGTGGAACTGGGCAGCCTCACCAAGGAGGAGTTCGAACGGATCCTGGTGGAACCGGAGAACGCCTTGACCAAACAATACGCGGCCCTTTTGGCCACCGATGGGGTGGAGGTCGTCTTCACTCCGGACGGGATCGCCGCCATCGCCGAAGTCGCCTGCAGGATCAACGAGGAACACGAGAACATCGGCGCGCGGCGTCTTCATACAATCCTCGAACAGGTTCTGGAAGAGATCTCTTTTTCCGCCCCGGAGCTCGCCGGGCAGCGGTTTGAGATCACCCGGGAATATGTGGAACGGCGCCTGGCCGGCCTTCTTCGGAACGCCGACCTGAGTCGATATATCCTTTAACACGGTGAAAGGAGAGAGGTATTATGGCTGATCTATTGGACAAGATTCGTGAACTGAACCGGCTGGTGCCAAAGAGCACCGAAATAATGGGGGATTTTTCCCCGATGCTGGAAGCTTTGGGGCAGACCCTGGGGAGCAACGTCTATCTGGCCGCCCTCGACGGTACCTTGCTCGGCCGCGGAGTCGTCGCGGAGCCGGATTGTGCCCGGCTGGAATACGACGAAGCCCCTCGTCTCTCGCCGGCCTTCCAGGCGCGCCTGGCCTTTTCGGCCCAGACCGTGGCCAACCTCCCCCTGGAAGGATGTCCTTTTCACGAAGGAGGATGTCCCGTCCCGTCGGGGACGATGAGCGTGCTCCCGGTCAAAAGCGGGAACGAACGGTTGGGGAACCTCCTCCTTCTCAAGCGGGAAGGAGAGGTGGCCGAGGAAGATCTGATGGTGGCCGAGGCCGGCGCGGTGGTGATCGCCCTGGCCGTCCTCCATCATCAAATCGAACGCTCGGAAGCGGACGCTCGTCAGAAAGCCAATGCCCAGGTGGCTTTGGATTCTCTTTCCTTCTCCGAGCTCCGGGCGGCGGCCCATGTCTTCGAAGAACTTGGTGGGAGCGAGGGTTTTCTGGTGGCGAGCAAAATCGCCGACCGTATCGGCATTACCCGTTCGGTGATCGTCAACGCCATGCGTAAGCTGGAAAGCGGTGGCGTGGTGGAGACCCGTTCGCTGGGGATGAAGGGGACCTATATTCGGATTCAGAACCCGTTCTTACTGGATGAACTGGTGCGGCGGACGCGGGCGCGAGGCCTGCAATAGGTTTTTTCAATGTTCATCGGGTAAAGGAAGAGAGGAGGACCGCCCGGGAGGCCTGCCTCTCTTCGATTTATACGGGGAAAGTTTGGTTTAAAGAAGGGAATACCTCGCGGACAGCGAATTAGATTCTTGCCGACCGATGAATTCCTTTTTTTGGTCTGCCGGCGCAGTGGGGATATACGGGAAAAGGCTTTTCGCCATTAGTTCTCCTGAGGAGGAGGCTGGCATGGGAAATCGGGTGTTGGTAGTGGATGACGCAGCTTTCATGCGCATGATGATCAAGGATATTCTGCGGAAAGGTGGTTACCAAGTGGTAGGGGAGGCCGAAGATGGAATCAAGGCCATCGAAAAATACCGAGAGTTAAAACAGGATCTGGTGACCATGGACATTACCATGCCCGATATGGACGGCATTACCGCGGTGAAAGAGATCAGGGCCATCGACCCGAACGCCGTAATCATCATGTGTAGCGCCATGGGCCAGCAGGCCATGGTGATCGACGCCATTCAGGCCGGGGCCAAGGATTTCATTGTGAAGCCTTTTCAGCCGGACCGGGTCCTGGAGGCCATCCGTAAGGTTTTGGGTTGAAACCGGCGGAAAACGGCCAGGGAGGTGAAGCGAGTTGGAGATCTCCCAATATCTCAGCGTCTTTATGGACGAATGCGCCGAGCATTTGCAGACGCTTAACCAGTCTCTATTGGAATTGGAGAACGACCCGGAGAACGCCGAGCTTTTAAACACCATCTTCCGCGCGGCCCATACCTTGAAGGGCGCTTCCATGACCATGGGCTTCAATAAAATGGCCGCCCTTACCAGCGCCATGGAGGATGTTTTGAGCGCCTTGCGGAAAAAGGAGATCCCGGTCACCTCCGAAGTGGTGAGTCTGCTCTTTGAATGTCTCGATCTTCTGGAGGTCCTGGCCCAGGGCATCGGGAGCGGCCGGGAAGAAGATATCGAGATCGCCGGGGTGGTCCAACAGTTAAAGAGGCTTTCCAGCGGTGAAGAGGCGACGTTGCTGCCGGTGGTGGGGGAAAAACGCCGCGAGCTCCAGTTACGTTATACGCCCCAGGAGAGGGAAGCCATCGCCGCCGCTCTGGCCGAAGAAGGGGCTACCCTCTGGCATGTTTCGGTCACCCTGAAAAGCGATTGCCTCCTTAAAGGGGCGCGGGCCTTCATGGTCCTGCGCGAACTGGGCCGGCTCGGCGAAGTGATCAAGAGCGTTCCGGACGCGAAGGAACTCGAAGACGAACAGTTCCAGGATCTTTTCCTGGTGGGGTTGGTGAGCAGGGAACCGCGGGAGCGGATCGCCCAGCTCATCGGGGACATCATCGACGTGGCCCATGTGGTGGTCGAACGGGCGGAACTGGAGGCGATCCCGCCCGAACGGCGGGCCCCGCGCGAACCGGTGGTCGTCCCCGAGCCAGGGGTCAAGCCCGGCGCTCCTCCCGTCCTGCCGGCGGGACAGACCGTGCGGGTCGACATCCGCAAGCTCGACGATCTTATGAATTTGGTCGGGGAGCTCGTCATCAACCGGGCCAGACTCGAGCAACTCTGCGCCCCTTATCGCACCAGGGATCTGGAAGAACTCCTCGAACAGGTGGGCCGTCTCACCCTGGAGCTCCAGAACCGGGTGCTCAAAGCCCGCATGGTCCCGGGGGCTAACGTTTTTCGGCGTTTTCCCCGCCTCGTTCGCGATCTCTGCCGGGAGATGGGCAAAGAGGCCGTCCTCGTCATCCGCGGCGCCGAGACCGAGCTCGACCGGACGGTCATCGACGAGATCGGCGATCCACTAATGCACATTCTCCGCAACTGTTTAGACCACGGCATCGAATCCCCGGCGGAGAGGCAGGCCAAAGGGAAGCCCCCCACCGGAACCATTACCCTGGAGGCCCGTCAGGATGGTAATAACGTGGTCATCGTCATCGCCGATGACGGCCAGGGGGTGGACCTGGAACGTGTGGCGGCCAAGGCCGTGGAGATGAACATCGTGACCAGGCCGAGGTGGACGAGATGAGCAAAGAAGAGCTCCTGGATCTCGTTTTCGTCCCCGGTCTTTCCACTGCGGCCAAAGTAACCGATGTCTCGGGCCGGGGCGTGGGCATGGACGCCGTACGGGCGAAGATCGATTCCCTCCGGGGGACGGTGAGCATCGTCTCCGAGCGGGGACAAGGGACCACGGTAACCATTCGTCTGCCGTTGACTTTGGCCATCATCCAGGCCCTCATGGTAGAGTTGGGTAACGATCTTTACCTCATCCCCTCGAGTTTTATCGATTCTACCATCAGCGTTTGGCGCCGGGATATCAAGAGAGTTCGTCACCAGGAAGTGACCATGGTCCGCGGGGAGGTTTTGCCCCTCGTCCGGCTCCAGCATCTTCTCGGTCTGCCGGGGGCCAAGAACGAGGACTACGAGGAACTGGACGTGGTGGTCATCCGTCACGGCGAGCGTCGGGTGGGTTGCATCGTCGACCGGCTCGTCCGTCAACAGGATGTGGTTTTAAAACCCCTCGGCGGTCTTCTGGGCCAGATCCGCGAGATCGCCGGCGGCACCATCCTCGGCGATGGACGGGTGGCTTTGGTCCTGGACGTACGGGCAGTGGCCTAGGAACGATTCTCGGGAGGGGGGAGGAGCATGGGGACGACCACCCAGGGCGAACCGAGAGCAGAGACGGTACAGCTTCTCGTCTTCAAGCTCGGCGAGGAAGAATACGCCGTGGACATCCTTCAGGCACGGGGGATCGAGCATCTCGATCAGGGAGTGACCCGCGTGCCCAAAGCGCCTTCCTTCGTGGAAGGAGTCATCAACCTTCGCGGGGAGATCGTGCCCATCGTCGATCTCCGCAAACGTTTTGGGCTGGAGGTACGGCCCATCGGCTACGATACCCGGGTGATCGTGGTCGAAGTGGCCGGGAACCTGGTGGGGATGATCGTCGACGCCATCGTGGAGGTCCTCCGGGTACCGAGCAGCGCCATCGAACCGGCCCCGGAGATCACCAGAGGCGTCGAAGCCTATTACCTGGCGGGAGTGGTCAAGCTGGAGAACCGACTCATCGTACTCTTTAACCTCGAACGGGCCCTCTCGCCACAGGAAGCCCAGGAACTCTCCCAGGCGAAATCGGGGTGAAGACGCTGGAGACCTTGGAACTCACGTCGGCCCAGTTGGACGCGTTGACCGAGATCGGCAACATCGGGGCCGGGCATGCGGCCACCGTCCTAGCCCAGCTGCTCGGCGAACGCATCACCATTACCGTCCCGAAGGTCAGCATCGTGCCCATTGCCCGGGCCCATGAGATCGTGGGCGAGATCGAGGCGGTGGTGGTAGGGATCTACCTCCGCGTCTACGGCGATGCGCCCGGTAGCATTCTCTACCTTTTTCCCCGGCAGTCGGCGATGGAACTCGTGGACATCATGGTCGGTCGTAAAGTGGGCACCACCAGTCTGTTGCGTGAATACGAACAGTCGGCCCTAAAGGAGATCGGTAACATCTTGACCGGAGCCTTCCTGTATGCCCTGGCCAACTTTACCGGCCTGGCCATGCTTCCTTCGGTTCCCGCCTACGCCATGGACATGGCCGGCGCCATTTTAGGCACGGTCCTCTTGGAGATGGGGACGGTCTCCGATTACGCTTTGGCCATCGAGACCGACTTTTTAACCAAACATCAGGAGTCACGCGGGCACTTCTTTCTCCTCCCCGATCCCGGAACTTTGGATGTGCTTCTCAATGCTATCGGAGTTGGCCCCGGATGTTCGAAGTAATCCGGGTGGGGATGGGCGAATACGCCATCGGGCGGGCCCCGGGGCAGTTCCTCAGTCTGGGTCTGGGCTCCTGTGTCTGCGTAACTTTTTACGATCCGGCGTTGAAACTGGGGGGGATGGTCCACATCATGCTCCCCGATAGCGGCGCGGCGCGGGGAGCGGAGATCAATCCGACTAAATTCGCCGATACCGCCATTCCTTTTATGATCTCTGAAATGGAAAAAAGTGGTGCCTCCCGGGAACGTTTGGTCGTGAAAATGGTGGGAGGCGCCCAGATGTTTTCCACGCTCGAGAAGGGGCACGAGACCATCGGTGCTCGCAACGTGGCCGCGGTAGAGGAAGCCCTCCGGCAGGCCGGTCTGACCGTCACGGCCAAAAGCGTTGGCGGGACGTCGGGAAAGAGCGTGTGTTTTGACCTGGAGACGGGCGAGATCAGGATCCGGACCATTCAGGTCGAATCCATGCCTCTCTAAACCGAGGTGCGACGATGACCGTTGAACCGATGGGGTCCGAAGAGCGGGAATTGTGGCAAGAATATTTCCGCACCAAGAGCAAAGCCGCGCGCGAGGCCTTGATCTTGAAGTATGCGCCGCTCGTAAAGTACGTGGCCGGGCGAATCGCCATTGGTCTTCCCCCTCACGTGGATCCCGACGATCTGATCGGCTTTGGGATCTTCGGCCTCATCGATGCCGTGGAAAAATACGACCTGGAAAAAGGGATAAAATTCGAAACCTACGCCATCGCCAGGATTCGGGGGGCCATCCTGGACGGCCTCCGGAGCATGGACTGGGTTCCCCGGTCGGTCCGCCAGAAAGCCCGCGAACTCGAACGGGTCTGCGCCAACCTCGAGCGAAAACTCGGCCGCGCCGCCACGGATGCCGAGATCTCCGCGGCCATGAACCTTACGCTGGAAGATTTCTACCGGCTGCTGGGTGAGGTGAGCTGCACCACCCTTACCTCCCTGGATGAACTCTGGTTGCTCCACGGCAATGAAGAAGAGACCGTGCGGGTCATCGATTTGGTCCAGGATGCGGAAGGCACCGATCCCATCCGCCAGGTGGAGATCGAAGAGGTCAAACGCGAACTGGCCGAAGCCATCGCCAAACTTCCCGAAAGGGAGCGACTGGTGGTGGCCCTGTACTATTACGAAGGTTTGACGTTAAAGGAGATCGGTGAGATCCTCCAGATCTCCGAGTCCCGGGTCTCGCAGATTCATACCAAGGCCGTTTTACGTTTGCGGGGTCGTCTGAGCCGCTGGAAAGAATCGATGCTCACCGATTAACCCCCTCCTTTCCCC
>JAAYXC010000118.1 GCA_012516115.1 Bacillota bacterium
GGATTAATAAAATTTATTAAATCATAAAGTGAATAATAATCCGTTTAATCCTGTTAATCATGTTAATCCTGTCCATTATCCTTCGTGGATGTTTCTTCGTCTCCTTCGTGCCCGTCGTTCCTGTAAGCACCCGGCGCAGTGGTCATCAATCGCCCCACCACCCTCTTCGCCAGCCAACCGGTGACAAGGCCCGCCGGGAGCCCTAAAAGGACGAGCCAGGGCAGGAGGAAAGGAGAGGCCGCCCCGGGCAAAACAACCCCGAGGGCGAGGAACTGTCCTAGATTATGCGAGACCGCTCCGACCATGCTCGTCCCGATGACGCTCACACCGGGTACGTGACGAACGAGCCCCATAGCGAAAAGGCTTAAAACGGCGCCGCCGAGACTAAGCCAAAAAGCGGGCGCCCCCAGCGTGCCGGTGAAAACGGCGACCAAAAGGACCCGGCCGCCGGCCACCGCGGCGGCCGCACCGAACCCTTCCATCTCCAAGGCCACCAAAGTGGCGAGATTGGCCAGGCCCAACTTGGCCCCGGGGACCGGGAGGAACATCCCCCAGGGTAAAATGGTGTTCTCCAAGACGGCCAAGGCCAAGCCCGAGGCGAGCAAGGCGCCGAGACGGGCCGTCCGTCGGACGGGATAACGGGCTTCGTCCTTCATGGGGCATTCGCCGGTCCGTTCCTCATGCATAGTAAGCTAGAGCTTCCAGTTCCAGGCCCACGTCGGTGGTGTGGACGACCACCCCCGGAGGGACCTTGAGGCTTACAGGGGCGAAGTTAAGGAAGGCCCGGACACCCAGGCGGATAGCCCGGTCCACCAAGGCCTGGGCCTCGGTGGCCGGCACCGCGAGGATCAAGATCCTAATCCCGAGAGCAAGGAGGCTCTCTTCGAGTTTTGCCACGTCCTGGATGACCAGGTCACCGACGGTGGTACCGATCTTCTGCGGATCTTTATCGAAGATGGCCATCAGGCAGGTACCGCCCGGATGACGGCGTTCCCTCTCCTGGTCGTAGCGGGCCACGGCCAAGCCCAGGTGCCCGGCGCCGATAAGGCCCACGGGAATAAGCCGGTCGAGACCGAGGATGCGGCGAAGCTCCCGGCGGAGAAGGGCCGTCCGGTAACCCACCCCCTGCTTGCCGAAGACCCCGAAATTGGTTAGGTCTTTTCGCACCTGACCGGGGCTGATCCCGGTAAGGCGCCCGATTTCCTGCGAAGAAACGATGGGGCTCTCCGTCTCGTTCAACTCTTCCAATACTCGGAGGTAGACGGGGAGTCGACGGACGACGACCTCGGGTACGCGCCCGCTCCGCGCGCTCATACCTTGTCCTGCACCTCCAAAATCCGCGCCGCTTTTCAAGACTCGGAGCCTCGCGACGGAGGGTATCCCTCACCCCCGGCCTTTCCCCGGGCCCGTGGGGAGAAGGGAAAGGGGGTAGGACGAAACTCCCGGGCCTTCTTTGCAAGGGATGAGTTCACCCATCCAGAACCCGGGGTTAAGAAAGGGCCAGATAAAGCAGAAAGGCCCCGGCGGCCGCCCAGCAATAGACGGCAAAGGGCCGTAACCGGCCGCGGGAAAGATGACGCAAAAAGAAGGCGATACTCACCGTACCCGCCACGGCCGCGGCGATAAAACCGAAGAAATAAGGAAAGGCCAACTTCCCTCCGGCCGCCCCCGCGAGGGAACGGGACTCGACCAGTCCGGCCCCGAGGATGGCCGGGATGGAGAGGAGGAAAGAGAAACGGGCCGCCGCGGTCCGCCCCAGTCCCCGCCAGAGCCCGAAGGCGATGGTCGCGCCCGAACGGGAGATCCCCGGTACGACGGCCAGGGCCTGTCCCACGCCGATAAACAGGGCATCGGCCGGACCCATCGCGTCAAGATCCTTTCCTCCTGCCCCACGGCGTTCGGCCAAAATGACAAGAAAACCGGTGAAGGCCAGCTGCCAGGCGGTGGCGGCCGGCGCGGCGAAGGCCCGTTCGATCCAATCGTGGGCCAAAACCCCGAAAACTCCGGCTGGGACGCTGCCGATGAGCAAAAGGAGGAAAAGCCGGCGGGCCTCGCTGCGGCCCTGCCAGGCTTCTCTTATCAGCCGGACCAGATCGCGGGCGAAATACCCCGCCACGGCCAGAAGGGTCCCGAGATGCAAGAGGACGTCGAAGGCCAGGGGCGGATGGGCGAGGCCCAAGAGCTTCGGGACGAAGACCAGGTGGGCGGAGCTGCTTACGGGAAGGACCTCCGTTACCCCCTGGACGATCCCCAAGACCACCGCTTGCCAGACGGCCATCGCCCATCTCCTCTTCTCTATTTTATCTCTCACAGAGATCACAAAGAACACAAAGAAAAAATTATTGAAGACTTCTAAAAAGGTCGGCTTAATTGTTTAAGAATGCGATGCCCTTGACGAAAAAATCCAGCTAAATCAATTTTAGATTAGTAAATAACGTTTCTTGGCTAGACTTTTTCAAAGTTCTCATCATTAATAATAAATACCCTATTATCATATTATCTTTGCGATCTTTGTGGACTTTGTTTCTTTGTGAAATAAATCGATTTAATCACCGAAAACATAGAAATTGATCTACTTCGCTGTCACTGCCACCTTTCCGCCGAGCTGCCGGCGTTCCTCCCAGCCCTTCCAGATGGCCCAGATGGGGCTGGCGATGAAGATCGAAGAATAGGTGCCGAAAGTGATCCCCACGATCAAGGCCAGGCAGAACTCTTTGATGCTCTCCACCCCCACCACATACAGGACGAGGCTGGCCAGCACGGTGGTGGCCGAGGTATTGAGTGAACGCCGCATGGTCTGGAGGATGCTCTCGTTCATCAGTTCGTCGAAGCTCTGTCCTTTCCGCCGGTTGCGCAAATTCTCCCGCACGCGGTCGAAGACCACGATGGTATCGTTGATAGAGTAACCGATAATGGTAAGGAGCGCGGCGATGATGGCGCTCGTGATCTCCTTCTGCAGGAGGGCGAAGACCCCGATCACCACCAGGGTGTCGTGAATAAGGGCCACCACCCCGGCCACCCCGGACTTGAACTCGAACCGGAAAGCAATGTAGATCAAGATCAGGATCGAGGCAATTACCACGGCCAGAAAGGCGTTTCGTACCGTCTCCCGGCCGATGGCCGGATCGACCATGGCGATCTGGAGCCGTTCGCGCGGGACTTCGCCCCCGAAGTATTCGTTCAACGCGGCCAGAACGACGCGCTGCTCGGCCCAGCCTTTCAAGGCGCGCGTCTTGATAATGATCCCGTAGACGTTCTCGCCGGTGGTGACGTCACGGTGCGAATAAGGCTGGGGAGGAGCGGGTTTCAGCCGGAGCGCCGCCAGGTCCCCCGAGACGAGCAACCGCTGGATGGCGCCGGAATTGACCCTGGCGTACTGCTCGGCGGTCAAAGGGTACCGGATGGTGGTCCCGCCGGTGAAATCGATGCCCTCGTTTAGCCCGAAGACCGCCCAGGCAGCCAGACTTGCCGCGATATTAAAAAGGAAGATCCCAATAAAAAGCCATTTATAACGCATCAGGTTCATGGCCCAGCCTCCCCTCTCATGCTCCGAAATGGCTGAGGAAACGGTCCGGGTCGCGGTCGATGAGCATCTCCAGGAAGACCCTGGTCACGAAAAGTGCGGTGAACATGCTCACCAGGATACCGATGGACAGGGTAACCGCGAAACCGCGCACCGCCCCGTAACCGAAGAAGAGGAGCACGAGCGCGATGATAATCGTCGTCAGGTTGGAGTCGAAGATGGTCCAGAAAGCCCGAGAGAACCCGGCGGCCACGGCCGGCCGGACCCGCTTGCCGAGTCTGATCTCGTCCTTGATCCGCTCAAAGATGATGATGTTGGCGTCCACGGCCATGCCGATGGAGAGGATCAACCCGGCCACACCCGTCAGGGTCAAGACGCCGCGCAAAAGAGCCATGCTAAGAAGGACTAAAGCCGCATATAAGACGAGTGCCAGATCGGCCAGGACCCCCATGAGCCCGTAGAAAAGGACCATAAAAAAGATTACCAATACGATCCCGGCCACCCCGGCGATGAGGCTCTGCCGGACGATCTCCTTGCCCAAAGTCGGCGCCACCTGGTTGATGGCCAGATTGCGCAGGGAGATGGGAAGCGCGCCCGCCTGCATGAGCACGGCGTAACGCTTGGCCTCCTCGATGGTAGCGCGGCCCATGCGGATGACCCCTTTGCCGTCCAGGATCGGTTCCTCGATGATGGGGTTCATCAACTCTTCCTCGTCGAGATGGATGGCCATGTACTGACCTTTATACTTCTGGGTTAGGTAACGGAAACGGGTAGCCCCTTCCCTACCGAACTCGAAAAAGATCACTACCTGGCCGTTATCGTACCCGGCCCGGGCGGTCTTGAGGTCGTCGCCGTACATGACCGGCTTGCCGTCGATGCGGAAGTTCAACCTCCCCGTCCGCTGGAGGATCTCTTGAGCTTCCTTCTCGCTCGTCACCCCGGGCAACTGAACGACGATCCGTCCGTGTTCTTTATCAAGCCGGATATCCGGTTCGGAAAGACCCAGACGATTGATCCGGTCGGCCAGGATGATCTTCGCCCGCTCCAGGGCATCCTCCGGGAAGTCCCTCGGCGACTGGGTCACGGTGGCCTCGATCTCTTGACCCACCTGCTGGTAACGAAGCTCCAGGTGGAGGGTGTTACCTTCGCGCTCCACGTTCAAGGTCTCGGGAAGTACCCCGGTGGCCAGAACCCGCTCCGCTTCCCCGGTATCGGCGAAAATGAATCGAAGTCCTTCATACTTGTCGATCTCGAGCAATCCGAGCTTCTGGATCCTCGGCGGGGATACCCGAACACGTTCGATCTTCTCGGCGAGCACGGTCCCCACCTCATCGAGGACGTCCGTGCTCACCCGATAGTCCGGCCCCAGGATTATCTCCAGTCCGCCTTTAAGGTCGAGCCCCTGGCGAATAGGTTGGCCGTTGAAGAAACCTTTGGCGTCCGCGGTACCGAATGCCTGCTGGACTTTGGCCACAAGCGGCGGATATATGATTACAAGGGAGATTACGGCCAAAATAACGATCGCCCAGAACCGCCAACGAAGATCCGCGCGCAAGTGCATCTCCTCCCTACGGAGTTTATATAACTACCGTTTCGCCCCTCTGGTCGCCTTTACTTCCTCCGCCCGCCGGCGCTCGGCGTAAGACTCTTTGACCCACCGTTCCGCCTTGGCGCTTAAAACGTAGAAGAGGCCGAAAACGATGAAGACGAAGAGGAGCACACCGAAGGTTTCCGCGTTCAAGGCCCTCAACCTCCTCATAACCGATGGAGAATCGGTTCATCACAACGAAAGACCGGCGGTCAAAGCCGGCCGAAGAAAAAAGTCCTGCCGGCGGAAAAGCGCGGGGTCGTCTAAAACCAAAACCGCGCCATCCGCGCCGCTTTATAAAAATGTAACGGGCCACGTATTTTCATCTTAGATGTTCCGCCAGCGGTTGTCAATTCTCAGCCAGAAAGAAGGTTCCTCCTGGTCCGGCAGAGAATTCTTCGATCGGTTTAACCTTTCAGGACCCGCGAGATGGCGTTCTTTATAAACCGGGCCTCGACCTTCTCCGCGATGCGCAGCCTGATCTCATCTTCTTCGATCTCGGTGATCTCGCCGATCAACCCGCCGGCAGTCACCACCTTGTCACCTTTTTTGAGCGCGGCCAGCATCCGGCGATGGGCCTCCTGCTGTTTCTTCTGGGGCCGGATCAAAAAGAGCCACATAAACCCAAAAATCAGCACAAACCAGATGATGGTCGTCCAGAGCTGGGCACTCTGGGCCGCCTGGGCGCCCGTGGGAGCCTGCGTGGCCCCGGCCAAAAACCAAAGAACCATACTCCATTCCTCCTTTACGAATACAGTCCCCGGTATTCGGCACCGGGGCTGAAAATCCTCCCGCCGCTTACCTTCTTTTAGTCTCCTTCTTCTACTTTACTTCCTTTTCATCCTCTTCTTTTTCCGGACCAAAACGGGAAAAAAACTCCTCCCGGGCCTCGGGGAAGCGATCCTCGACCATGGCCCGTTTGATGGTCTCCATGAGCCGGTAAAGGAAAAAGAGGTTATGGTAGGTCAAAAGATAAAGGGCCAGAACCTCGCCGGCCTTGAAAAGATGGCGTAGATAGGCCCGGCTGA
>JAAYXC010000119.1 GCA_012516115.1 Bacillota bacterium
CTTTTAATCCATCTATATCCAACTTCTTTAATATATTTAAGAATGCCCTGGGTTGTCAAGGCGGCTTCCGAGTCTCCATTCCACATCTGGAGAAGGAATCCTGCCGGGGATGAGCCGAAAGCCATTCTCCGGCCCTATTGCAATTGATCGTCAGTTACTTTGGTTCCGAAGCTGGAAAGAAGTGATTCAGGCAGCGGTCTTTGGCCTCTTTATCCCATTGGGTATTATAAACATTTTTGAACAAGAGATCTGGCAAACTATCTTTTTTCCGATCATCACCTATTTGTCTTGGCGACAGTGTAACAATCCAAGCTCTGATCAAAGAAGGTTTGCCTGCATTGCTTTTGTTGGTAGTGATTAATGGCGTCATCATGGCGGCCATCAAAGAGTCTTTTTTCCGTGGTTTTTTATTACGTTTATGGACGCAAGGCAAAAGACCCTGGGTCGCCAACATCGTTGTAAGTATACTTTTTTGTTCTTACACTGGTCCTTCGCCCGTCCTCCGGTAGAAACCGCCTGGGCTTTGCTAGCTCGTGCCCCGGGCATTTTCTTGTTAAGTCTCTTGGCAGGCTTTGTTTGGTTTCATTGGGGCATAGCCGCAGCCATAACAGGACATGTGTTGCTAAATTTCATCTCCTCTTTGGTGCCTCTGCTTAAGTATATCTTTGGTTTGTGATTTTTGATACTTGTAGACACTTTATATGCCGTAGGCCTGTGGTTATCACGCCATGCTCGTCCGTAGCCTTGTCGAAGAACGAAGGATTTTATGGTTATGTCCCAGGGGTTAGGGCTAGGAGAGTTCCACCACAGAAGGGAAAGACATGCGAAAGAGGCGGTTTTGGCCGGAGTCATTTCTGGCCTCTGCGGGTTTTCTGTTCATGGAGCGACAAGCCAGACAGGAGAAAGACGAGCAACCTGGGCAGCTGCCGCGGATCGCATTCGCGGTGATCACCAGGCCAAAGGCCCGGATCGGCGAACGCATCTGGTTCCGCTTCCGCCTGACCAACCTGGGCGATACTCCAATCCGCAACCTCGCGTTGAGAGGCATAGGGGACTGGGAGTCCTTTCATATTGAGGTTGTGGATGTAGACGGAGTTTTTGAACGCCATGATAGCACGGAATGGTTTCTTCTGGGGCAGGAAGTGCGTTCCGGTAAAAAACGCAAACCCCTTATCGGCCTTGTGCCGAGGGTGGCAGGGATTTACCGTTTCGTTTTCCACGCCACCGATGGCCGCAGGAATCAATCAGCATCCCTGGTTCGCTGTGGTGTTAATCACATCATATATGCCTTTATGCCTTTTCCAACCCGTTACACGGCATCTATCTTGTGGATAGTAATGGCGTCCGCTATTCGCATGGTTTACCCGGGGGAACAGCCAAGATTGGGCCGATCCCTTTACCGTTCCCCGCAAATAGTCCCTTTGGTGGGCTCTCCAGCGCCGACTTGATCGGCGATGATGCGGACGAAATTGTTGTTCGTTCCCTGAATAATCTGTTTGTCTTTGATCATAATCATAGGGGCCGGCTGCTGGCAACGGGAAGACTAAATCACCGAGGAAGACATGACAGGTTTGGTGAATGAAATGCGCCAATCTCCAAAGTATCGGCCGTTCATCTTTGACAAGTAACTTTATGTGGCGACAAAAACGGTATTAAAGAATTTCACCCGGCCTCAGAAGCCCCGTTTTCTCTTGGCATACAACGCCCCGCGCGAAGCGATCCGCCTGATCTCCCGCCTGATCTCCGCCTGCAACCGGCACCAAAGCAAAATGCGGCGAAAGAAACCGGCCCTGGACAAGGCATCGGCATAGCGCCCCCGGATCGCGTGCTTGGCGGCCTTTATCTCCCTCCTGCGGGCCGCGCGATTGCGGTAATAACCGTTGGCGATGAAGCGCATTACCTGGTCCTCCAATCCAAACACGCGTCAGTTGGTTTATTCGGCGGTGCGGATTATTATTCCTGCGCCGCCTCCCGAGATGCCGAATCGAGTCCAAATCCATGGTCGCTCGTGCGCTTACTCCGAGACCGCCTCACCGTGGCCGCCGGTTGGCCAAAACCGAAGTCGTTGCAGAGCAGCAGGAGTGCGGCCTTTCCGCCAACTTTTAACTTCTGGTAAATATTATGGAGGTGGAACCGCACGCATGCTTCGCTAACGCATAATATTCCAGCCAGTTTACGGGCACTGCAGCCCCTGTTCCGCCACAGCGCGACCAACACCTCGCGTTCCCTGGGGGTCAGGGTGGCCACCAAATCGAGAAGATCTTGCATGCCGCGGGACCCCTCCTCTTTAATTGGCTGCCGGGCATGGCAAAAAAGCTTGAACTGGCTCTTTATTGCAACATTAGCACGTAGCGAACTGTTTATTTCCGTTCCAGGTTAATTCCACCGCTTCCGGAAGAGTTTTTATATCTAAAAAATATCATGAATGGTTGATCTTGTCAACTAGTTTTCCAATTAAAATCTCAGTAGGGGCCTTCGACGAAGAGGCGGGCCGGTAGATTCTCGGTCTCCACAAAGAATTAAGGCCGGTTACCTGAGGAGTATCCAAGGCAACCGGCCGAAGAAGGGGAACGGGAAAGGATGCGTTGTCCACGCTGGTGGGGCCGATGACGAACACGTTCTGGCGGTCCTGGAGCCAGCGGCCGGTGGCTAGGGAACGGACGACCTGCCGATTCAACCGCGAGCCGGTTCGAGGTCAAGGTCTTCGACGCAGGCGGAAAGGACAAGCTGGTCTACCCCCGTCCACTCCCTCCAGACTGACAACGGCTCGAGTTCTTAAACCATCACCTGGCCACCTTCGCTAAAGAGAACAATATCCGCTTCCTCCGCTGTCGCTCTTACAAGAAAAACGACAACGCCTTCATCGAGCAGAAATACCGCCAGTTCGTCCGCGAAGTCGTCGGCTACGCCCGCTACGATACCCCCCGGCAAGTCGCCTGGCTCAACCAGGTTTACACCCTTCCCTTAATCCCTTGAAACTCCACCGAGAACTGGAACGACTCCTCGGCCAAGGCCCGTCCCTGCCTCCCGTAGGGAGGCAGGGACTCTTGGGTTAGATCCTTTGGTGAGCGATCCTCTACTCGTTAGGTAAGGTTCTTAGATGAGTTGACACGAGCGGCTTCCAAA
>JAAYXC010000120.1 GCA_012516115.1 Bacillota bacterium
CGATAATGAGTTCGCTCTTTTCCCCACGGAACTTCAGATCTTGCGGCTCACAGCCGATGGTCGCCCCGTGGAAGAAGCGGTTGTTCCGGCCGATGGTCGTCCACCCGTCGATGATGACACGGGGCCCCACCCAACACCCGTCGCCGAGGACCACGTGTTCGCCGATGATGGCATAAGGCCCGATGACCACATCACGACCTAAAACGGCCCCGGGAGAGACGATGGCCGTCTCATGTATCTCGCGTAGGATGACGACTTTGGACTCTACCACTTTCATTTCTCCGTTCCTCCCTGCGACGAGTAGCCGTCCAACCCGTTTTGTTTCTCTTGCAAAATTATTATCGACCGACCGGGGGAATTTTTGGCGAACCATGTTGGGCTAAAACAGGCAAATATCTCCTTCCTTCGCGCGCAGAGACGGCCGGATACTTCTTTTTACCCTTTATACACGAATATCGCGCTAATCGGCCAGGACGAACATGAGCCGTGCCTCGGCCGCCACTTCTCCGTCCACCAGAGCCTTGCCCTGGACGACACCCACGTTGCCCCGGATCTTCTCCACTTCGATCTCGATCCTCAGTTGATCGCCGGGGATGACGGGCCGCCGAAAACGGGCGTTATCGATCCCGGTGAAAAAGGGGATCTTGCCGCGATGCTCTTCCTCGGTTAACATGACTAGCCCCGAGGCCTGGGCCATGCTTTCGATGATCAAAACCCCCGGCATTACCGGTCTTTGCGGAAAATGACCGTTGAAAAAATCCTCGTTGACGCTAACGTTCTTGATGGCCACGATACGCCGCCGGGGCTCGAGTTCGATGACCCGGTCGATGAGAAGAAAAGGATACCGGTGGGGAAGAAGCCTCTTGATGGCCGCGATGTCCATGACCAAAAGGACCATCCTCCCTGGTAGAATTCTTATACAACCACTGCAGGTAAAGCCGCCAGGCGTTGGGCCAATCGGTGGTTCAACCGATGGCCGCTCCGCACGGCCAAGACCTGGCCGTACACCGGACCCACCAGGTAAAGGTCACCCAGGAGATCGAGGACTTTGTGCCGGGCGATCTCGTCGGGAAAGCGTAAGGGCCCGAGATAACCTTCCGGACCGACCACCACCGCCACGGTACAATCGTTGGAACGGGCGAGTCCTTCCCGCCGCAGGGCTTCGATCTCTTCGAGAAAGGCGATGGTACGGGCCGGCGCGATGGCCGCCGTGAAATCGTCCTCCCCAAGATGAAACCGGCAATACTGAGTGGGGATAGGGCGCCGATCGGCGGTAAAGACATAATTTACGGTAAGACCAGGCCGTTCCGATGGCAGAAGAACGAGATAACTACCGTCTTCGGCCGCCCAGAGCGGTTCTTCCACCACCCGTACCCGACGTGGCCGCTCTTGGCTCACCACACCGGCCCGGAGGATTAGATCGACGAAATACCGGGCACTACCATCACCCATGGGCAGCTCCGGCCCGTCGACCTCCACCAGCAGATTATCGATTCCCAACCCATGGGCCGCCGCCAAAAGGTGCTCCACGGTATTGATCCGCCAGCCATCTTGCCCCAGGGCCACCGCCCGTCTGGTATCCACCACCGCGGTCGGGGAAGCTGTCACCGTGGGCCTTCCCGGCAGATCGAGCCGGCAAAAGACGAGGCCGGTATCGGGAGGAGCCGGGGCAAGGGACATCTCGACCTCGCCGCCGAAATGCAACGCTTCGCCGCGGCAAGAGATCCTCGCCGCCACGGTCTTCTGGTACATCGTTATTCCTCCACCCATGGAACGGGAGAGCGTTACGTGGAACCACCCTTCGTGCTCGTGCCCGGCGAAGCGGTCTCGCGATCGTTCGGTTTACCCTCGATCACGCTTACAAGCACGATGACATAAGATGGGACACTTCATATCATATTCATTTTCAATTGATGTTTCAATAGGTTTTTGTATTTTTCACCTATGGATGAGCGTGGCGTGGTAAAAACCGTTCCCGGTGCCCCTTCTTCCACGATCCGGCCATGGTCGAGGAGGACCACCCGGTCGGCAGCCCGGCAGGCAAAGGAAAGTTCGTGGGTGACCACGATCATGGTGGTCCGGCCGTCGGCCACCAGATCCTCCATGACTTCCAATACTTCCCCCACCAGGATGGGGTCCAAAGAAGCGGTGGGCTCGTCCCAGAGCATGAGCTCGGGCTCGAGGGCCAGGGCCCGGGCGATACCCACCCGCTGTTTTTCTCCCCCGCTCATTTCTTCCGGCAGATCGTGGATTTTATGGCCGAGGCCGACGCGGAAAAGGGCCGCTTTGGCCCGTTCTTCGGCCTCCCGGCGCTCCATGCCGTACAAACGGAGCCCCATGCTCACGTTATCAAGGGCCGAGAGACGTTTAATGAGGTTGGAGTGCTGGAAGACAAAGCCGATTCGCCGCCGGAGAAGGAGGAGAGAGGCTTCGTCCAGAGCGGTTACTTCCACCCCTCCGATGGTGACCTTCCCTTCATCGGGCTCGGTCAACCGGTTGAGACACCGGATCAGGGTGGACTTCCCGCAACCGCTCGGGCCCATCACCGCCACCGTCTCCCCCCGGGCCACGGTCAGATCGATCCCGTCAAGGGCTATCTTGCGGTGATAGGCTTTGCGCAGTCCGCGGACTTCCACCATCAGCTCTGGCTCCCTCCCCGCATGACCAGATGACGCCGGTTTAGAAAGGCTAAAAGTCCAGGCCTTCCGGCGGGAATCACGATCTCCCGCATGATGACCCCGAAGGAAAGGCCGAGGGACTCCCCGGCCATGACCTCTTCCTCATCCACGGGGCTGATCCGGCCGGCCAAGAAACCCAGGAGAAGGCCGATTATCCCGCCGAGGACCAGGATCCCCCCCGGACCCATCATGGGAAGACGGGCCCCGGTTAAGGCAAAAGAACCTCCGAGCCAGAAGGCCCCGAAACCGGCCGCATAAAGCCGGGCCGGATGGAAGACGAGACCTCCCAACCGCGCCAGGCGCGGTCTTCGTCCGAAGAGGCGACGGAGCATCGCCTCAGTCCGCCGGTGAAGCATGGCCACCACCATGCTCTGGTCGAAGATAAACTCCAGTACCAGGAGGACCACCAGAATAAAAGCGGTGATGGTCGTCCGTACCTCCGCCAGGAGACGGAGGATTTCCCCCCGGAAGTCCGGTTCCAGGAGCCCTACCGGCCCCCAGAAAAGATTAACCTTCTCCGTCCCCAGCACCGTATGGACGGTCCGTCTCACCTGACCACGGTCGGCCTTCGCGTCGATCATCAGACGAAGGCTCTGGCCGACCGCCGTCTCTCCTCCCAGATAGCGGTCGATCAATCCGATGGAACGGCCGATCTCTTCGTCCAGTAACCGGGGGAGCGATGCCTGAACCCGTTCCAGTTGCCCGATCAGCTCTTCGAAGTCGATCCCGGCCAGAAAGGAAAACTCCTCTTTGGCCCGGGCGGCCTCGTCCGCCAGCTGAAGGATCTCTAAAGCCCTGAGGCGTTTCGCCACCGTGGTGGTGGCCCCGACCAGACTGGCCAAACTCTTTTCTCCTTCGCTTCCCGGCCCGAGCACCCCGCCGAAAGAAGCCAGATGTCCGGCGAGGGTACGGGCCCGTTCGCTCCAGGCAAGAAGGATCTGGACGAAGGGATTAAAACGATTGAGGAAATCGTCGATCCGCCGGGCCCGCGCCCGGAGTTCCTCGCCCAGGGCCGTCAGGCCCCGGTCGGCCGCGAGAAGCCGGGCACCGAGACCGTTAGGGTTCTCCTCCGGTCCGGGATATTGGGCGGCCCGTTGACGCAGAAACCATTGGAAGACTCCGATCCGGTCAAGTATGGTGGCCAAACGGTCTTCCACCATCTTCACCCGGGCCACGGTGGTGGCCAAACGATTGAGATCGGCGGAGACGGCATCGATCTGGGCGGCGATCCCCAAAAGACGTTTTTGCGTCTCGGCGGAAGTAGCCACGGCCAGTCCCTTCTGAAGATCTCGCAGGGCCTGCTCTAAAGCGGTCACCCCTTCGGTTATCTCCTGAAAGTCCCGCAAAAAACCCGTGGTTTCTCCCCAGGCCGGGTCGACCGCCACCTCCCGGAGGCCACGAAGCAGTTTGATGCCTTCTTCCAGCGCCGCGGCCAGCGCGGCGCTTTCATCGTCCACGGCCACCGTCCCCACGTATTCGCCGACTATCCCTTCGGGGAGGAGACGAAAGGCCTTCACGTCATTGACGTAGGAAGCGTCGCCCCGGAGGATGATCCCTTCTCCGCGGCCGTTAGCCACGCTCTCCAGCTGGATCACGACGAAGCGCTCGTCTTCCGGCCGGCCAGGAACCGGCGGTTGAGGAGCGAGTCCCTGCACTACTAAACGCTCACCCGGCACCAAACGGACGGTATCTGCGGGTTCTACCACTACCCGCGCGGCATAGGAGGTCATGAATCGCCGGAGTTCGCTCAAGGTAAGCGAAAGAGAGGCGGCCTCGCTCTCCGTATCCCCCCGGGTCACGTCCACGGCCAAAGAGACGCCCGGGAGGTCACGGAGAGAGGCGGCCAACTTCCCGCTCCATTCTTCGAACTCGGCGAGGGAGGTCTTCTCTTCCGCGGGAAAGCGGATCTCCACCAGTCGATAACGGGCCAGGACCTTCCTGACCGCGGTCCGTACGGCCTCCATCTTCTGCGGGGAGTGGAGGAGAAGGTTCAGGTTATCCCCGTCTAAAAAAGGAAAGGCCACGCCGGGCAGATGACCGAGCTCGCGTACGAGAAGGGACTGAGCACCGGAGGGTATGCCGGAGACGACGAGCCGTGGTTCGGCGATGATGGAAAACCCGGCATGCCCGGGGAGATTCCCGAAGTAATAAGAAAGGTTCTCGAAGACCTCGCGGGTACGATAAGGGGAAGAAAAAGTCCAAAAAATGGTGGCTTTTCCTGCCAGAGCCGGTCCACGGACCAGACGTGAACCCGGAAAGCGTTCGGCCGCCAGACGCGCCAGTTCTCTCTCGGTGGCGCTCAAGAATTCCGTGCGCACCTGAAAAACCAGATCGTACTGGCCGTAATCTCCGATGACGCTTCGCACCGCCCGGGCAAAGTACTTGTCGGTGGCGGCCGCGATCCCCATCGAGAAGAGAGAGGCCAAGACGACCCCGACTACCGCCAAGACCAACAGGTCGCGGGTGAAACCGCTCCCCCTCTGTCGCGACATGGGATCCTCCCCCTCCGCTCCACGATTATAACATAGAAAAAACCCGCATTTAGCAGGTAAATCATTCGCCGTCTGGCATCGGACGGGCACAGATCGCAGAAGGAAGATGGGGCCGGCTTGACGAAAGATTCGCGTGGAGATGACCCAGATGATCTCGCTCTTTACTTCCTTGCGCCACCGCGAATACCGCCTCTTCTGGTCCGGGCAGTGCATCTCTTTGATCGGCACCTGGATGCAGAATGTCGCCCAGGACTGGCTCGTGCTCCAGCTCACCAATTCCTCTTTCAAGCTCGGGCTCCTGGTGGCGGCCAAGTTCACGCCCATGGCCTTCCTCCCCCTTTTGGCCGGGGTAACGGTGGAACACCATCCTAAACGGAACATCCTTCTCCTAACCCAGTCCGGCCTTATGTTGCAGGCGGTCGTCCTCACCCTCCTGACCTGGTTTAAAGTGGTCCGTTATGAACATGTCCTGTTAATGATGCTCCTGTGGGGGATCATCAACAGCTTCGATATGACCACCCGCCAAGCTTACGTGATCGAACTGGCCGGCCGCGAGGACGTCAAAAACGCCATCGCTTTAAACTCCGCCGTCCTCAACCTGGCCCGCCTGCTCGGACCGGCCTTGGCCGGACTGACCATGATGCGGTTCGGCGCCGCAGTCTGTTTCGGCCTCAATGCTTTGAGCTTTCTGGCGGTACTCGTCGGTCTCCTCATGATCCCTCCCGGAAAGGTGGAGAAAAAGAAAACCTCCCCGGCCGTGGGCCGGGAAATCCGGGAAGGGCTGGCCTATGTCTACCGGGAGGCCGCGCTCCGGGAACCACTTCTCCTCCTCGCCCTCCTCAGCCTTTTTGCCGAGAACTTCAGCGTCCTCATCCCGACCTTCGCCAAGTTCACCTTGGCCGGTAACGCCCGGGTGCTGGGCTATCTCTGGTCCGCCTTGGGCCTCGGTGCCCTCTTCGCCGCGCTGGCCCTGGCCGCCACTTCCGGGCGGCCGCCCGCCCGCCGGAGTTTGCTCGCCATCGGCCTCGGACTTTGTATGAGTGAATTTTTCGTGGCCACCGTCCGCTCGTTACCCCTGGCCGTAGCCGGTCTTTGTTTAGGGGGTTTTGCCATGACCGGCTTCAATGCCTTGGTTAACACCTCCCTCCAGCTGGCCACGGAGGACCGTTACCGCGGCCGGGTGATGAGCCTCTATTCGCTCATCCTGGCTGGCCTTACCCCCCTCGGGAGCATCTTTACCGGTTCGGTGGCCCACCTCCTGGGCCCACCGGGAGCTTTCGTCGCCGGAGCAACGATCGGTTTGATGGGAATCGGCTTGCTCGCCGCCCTCCAAACCCGAGAAAAAACCCGTCCCCCTTGGAACGGTCACTCTTCGGCTTCTGACCGCAAGGATGAGTTGTTCTTCCCCGAAGAAACCGCCGGCACGACCGGGGTCCCGCGCCCATAGGATAAAAGGAGAAACCCGCGCATAAGGAGCGGAGCCTATGGCCTGGCGGTCCTTGCTCCTGGCCTTTCTGGCCGGTTATGGCCTGATGAATCTCCTTCTCTGGTTGGTCTTCGGTCTTTGGCGCTGGTGGGGACGACCGTGCATGCCGAGTGTCCTCCTCCTGGCGAAAGGGGACGGCGAACGTCTGGAAGGCATAACAAGGGCACTCTACGATCTCCAGCAAAGAGGCCGCCTCGCCGAAGTCGTGGTGATCCCCGGCGAGAAAGAGGACGAACTGGCCCGCCGGCTGGCGGAGATCCTGCCGGGGATCAAGGTCCTGCCGGCCGCGACACCACCGGACGCAGCCCTCACCGCGGTTCAGGGTGCCAGCATCTGGCTTCTCGATCTAACCCGTCTCCCACGGGGCACGCCCCTTCCCGTCCCTTTTCCGCCTCCTTTTTTATTCGGGCAAAAGAGGAAGGTCCGGCCGGAAGGATATAGAACGGAGAAAGACGAATAAAATATGGCCGGTATCACCGGCCTTTGGTTCGACCTTCGGTAAGGAGCACCCGGTAATGGAAGCAGTTTTACGTTTTGCCCACAATAACTCCGTTTATCTGGAAAGAGTTCTCGCGCTGGCCGGCCAGGCCGCGGCGGCCCGCCACGATGAGCCGAACGGCATCTACTACCGCCTGACCTTTCCCCGGGAGCGCTTCTCCGATCTCTTCGCGGCGCTGGAGTACGCGAAGAATTGGGAATCCACCACCCTGGAGGTGGAAGGTCGCGTCTTAAACGCCCGGCAACTCCGGGAGGTGGTGGCCTGCCCCCGGGCGGGTCTGAAAGCCGAGGATCCCCGGGCCTACTGCCGGGGTGGCTGGCCGGGACGCCTCTTCCCCTGTCGGGCCATCCGCGTCGACGAGTCCGATGAGCACGGGTGGTTTAGGTTCGGCCGCCTGGAAGGTGAAGTTTTCATCGTCGACAAAGAGAAGATCGCCCGGACAATTCGCCTTCAGCTGGCCGAGGGCCATTACGATCTCTGCCCCTTGCTCCGCCCCGAAGAGATCGAAAGCGTGCTGTCCGAACTCCCGGCCACCATCGATCCCCGCCGGGATCCCGGATGGGATTATCGCCATGACTGGGTGAAGGGACGCCTGGTCCCGGTGGGGGTTCAGAAGACCACCGCCACCGGCGCCAAAGCCAAGAACGCCGAAGGAACGCCCAGACTCCCGGCCCAACCGCGGGAAGGACGACGGCGCTACGTCCCCGAAGTGACCTATGCGGAGATCGGTGGATTAAAAGAGCAACTCAATCTCATCCGGGAGACGGTGGAACTCCCCCTCCGCCATCCGGAAGTCTTCCAGCATCTCGGGATCACCCCGAACCGGGGGGTTCTTCTCTGGGGACCGCCGGGGACGGGCAAGACGCTCATCGCCAAAGCCGTGGCCAACCAGTGCCGGGCGCATCTCGCCATCGTCCGCGGGCCGGAGGTCAAGTCCAAATGGCATGGCCAGTCCGAGTCGAATCTACGGGAGATCTTCGATGAGGCCCGGGAAAACGCTCCGGCCATCATCCTCTTCGACGAGATCGACGCCCTCGTCCCCAACCGCGATACCCTCAATCACGACGTGAACGTGAGCATCGTCTCCCAGCTCTTGACGCTCATGGACGGCATCGAGGAACGCGGCCAGGTGGTCATCATCGGGACGACGAACCGACCGGAGGCCATCGACCCCGCCTTCCGTCGGCCGGGCCGTTTCGACCTGGAAATCGAGATCGGACTGCCCGACGATGCCGCCCTCCGCGAGATCCTGGCCATCCATACGGCCAGGATGCCCCTGGCCGAGGACGTCTGCCTCGACCGCCTGGTCCCCCACCTGCGGGGGCTGACCGGCGCCGATGTCGCCGCCCTTTGCAAAGAAGCCGCCCTGGTTTGCCTGCGGGAGCGGCTCCGCTTCGAACGGGACGACCTCGTCCTCCAGGGTACGCTGGAGGAGATGAAGGTCAGCGCCCTCCACTTCGAACGGGCCCTCCAGACCCTTCAGGCCAGACGGGAAGGCCCCGCGGCCAATCTCCGCCTGCGGTCCCTCAAATCCACCACCAACCGCCGTTAATCCTCCTCTTCCCGGCCGCAAAGCCTGAACCCGCCCTGGGCCACCGGATACGCCACGCAGTTCCTCCCCGCTTCTTTGGCCCGGTACAGGGCCCGATCGGCCATCTCCACCAGGTCTTCCGGTTCTTTCATTTGGGCCCCTAGCTCCGCCACGCCGATGCTCAGACTGAGTGCCCGGGGACCTTCCGGGGTCTCGAGCCGTTGCGCATGAACCCGGAGCCGCAGCCTCTCCGCCAGGTTGACCGCCTGTTCCAGGCCGGTGCGGGGGAGCAGTACCGCGAACTCATCCCCGGCATAGCGGAAGACGAGGTCCGTCCCCCGGATCACCTCCTTGATCAACCCGGCCACCCGTTCCAGGACCTCGTTGCCGACCAGATGGCCCAGCGTATCGTTGATGTTCTTGAAGTGATCGATATCGATGAAGATAAGTGCCAGCGGCGCGCGGAGTCGTCTGGCCTTCTCCCACTCTTCGCCCAGAAAACGGGCGAAGGAGCGATGGTTATAAAGTTTGGTCAACGGATCGGTCCGGGAATCGACCTCCGCCCTGATCCGCTGGACGGCCAGATCGCCCCGGGTCTCTTCGAACCGGCGCATGACCCGCCGGAGATCGGCGCGGAGGGTCTCCAGTTCGTCCGCGCCGCGGATGCGGGGCGGAGGGGGTCCCGGGTCCATCATGCGGACCAGATCGCCGAGGCGGAGAAGGCGCCGGCGAAGGGGGCGGATGAAGAAGATCTCGGTGAGCGCCCAGAGCCCCCCGCCGGCCGTATAGGCCAGGAAGATCCCCACCAGCCGGGCCCGGTAATCCCAGGCCAAAAGACGGCCCCCCTGCCAGATGGCCAGGCCGAGGAGGACGAAATAGAGGACACAGATGGTTCGGAGTCGTCGCTGCAGGATCAAGCCCACCCCTCCACCTACTCATTCGTGGTCCTGTCCGCTTCTCCCTGCCGGGAGGGGAGAGCCTCCGTCAAGCCTAGAGCTCGACGATAAAACTATAACCGTGCTTCTTGAATCCCAGGCGTTCGTAAAAGCCATGGGCCGCCTCTCGCTTTAAATTGCTCGAGAGGGCCATCTTGTAACAACCCGCCTCTTTACATCGGGCGAAGGCATACTCCATCATCTGCCGGCCGATGCCTCTCCCACGGTAGGCGGCCTCGACCACCAGATCCTCGACGATTCCTGAAGGTGCGCCGTGGTGGGCCAGGTTGTCCATGATGAGCAGGGCAAAACTCCCCACGACCTCCCCGTCCAGGATGGCCAGATAGATGCGGTAGTTGGGGTAGCGCTGCAACCGGGCGAAGATCGCGCGCGCCTCGTCCAAGCCTAAAACCCGGCCCTCGTCTCCATCAAGCTCGGCGTAGAGGGCAAGAAGAGAAGGAAGGTCTTCCTCCTTTGCCGCGCGGATGACCAGGGGCATACCCGCACCTCCTATCTCCCGTGGCAGGAAGCTTTCAACCGGAGTTCTTGCCGAAGCCGACCACTACATAGGTCCCGCTGCGCGGGTCGGTGTTGAGCTGGACGATCCCGCGACGCTCCGCGTCCTTGAGGAGATCGCTGAAGGTCCGGTACCCGTAAGCCGACTCGGTGAAGGAAGGGCTCTTCCGTTTCATGGTATCCTTGATCATCGAGGCCCAGAGTACTTCTTTGTTCTCGCGCATAAGGGCCATGATGGACTCGATCAAGAGCTCAAAGGCCTCCCGCTTGGCCTCGGGAATGTCTTTATCGAGTTTGGGCGGGGCGCCCAGGGTGCTCTCCAGGTCCTCGTAGAAGATGAACTCATCGCAGCTGGCGACCAAAAGATCCGAGGTGGATTCGCGCATCCCCAGGCCGATGACGCGTTTACCGTTCTCCTTGAGCTTGGAGACGAGGGGGGAGAAGTCGCTGTCGCCCGAGATGATGACGAAGGTATCGATGTGTTCCTTGGCGTAACAGAGGTCCAGGGCATCCACGCAGAGCCGGATGTCCGCCGAATTCTTGCCGGTTTTCGTCCGGCGCGGGATCTCGATGAGCTCGATCCCGGCCTCGTGGAGCTCGGCCTTGTACTCCGGGAAACGCGCCCAGTCGGCGTAGGCCCGCTTCACGATGACCTTGCCTTTCTCCACCAGCCGGGCGAGGACCTTTTGGATCTGGAACTTGATCTTCTTGCCTTTGAAACCCAGGGCGAGGTTCTCGAAATCGATGTAGACCGCCAGGGCGTGCTCCGTCGAAATCAAACCGTTTTCCTCCATGGATCTCGCCCGTCGCCGGACGAACCCGCTTTTAGATGGTTCCATTAAAAACGTTGTGAAAAAGCCCGAACTCAGCCCCGTCCTTCCGGGCACCCCCTGGTATGATTTAATCCATCCCCAGGCTTGATTTAGTAGTCGTAGTAAGGGGGGGGCCGGGGGGTGAGTTTGAACTCCGGCTTGAGGTTTTTCACACCGCTTTTGAACCGCGTGTAATCATCTATGATATTAAATAAAAAGATGCGCGATGGCAATCCGGGTTTTTCCGGGGATCGCTGGGGAATCGACCTTGGCTTGCATCGCGGTGGCGGAAACGATCCGCGTGACGGCCACCGTGCAACCGATCATGAAGCCCAGGATCAGCATGGCCGGGAGGCTCCACGCCAGGCCGACCAGGCCGAAGACGATCCCTCCCGCCGCCACGGCCAGATAATACCCGGCCACTTTGAGGAAGTCGCCGGTGACCGCATAGACCGCCCAGGGCAGGCCGACCATGTAGGCCGCGTCCCCCAGCTGGGAGACGAACTGGCCCAGTAGGGAACCGGTGATGATGAGCAAGTGTTTGATCTTTTTCACCTTTTTCTCTCTCCTTAACATTTTAATCCTACTTGATAGACATTATTTTTCAAAGCATTCAGATTTCTTTTCGCGTCCAATCCTCAAAGGCCGGGATCGTCGTCCCTTGCAGATGGTGGTGGGCCTGATGGCGGAGATAATCGCCGAGGCGGTCGAGTTCCTCCCCGGCCACCGGGAAAACCCCATACCCCCTCTGCCAGGCGAAATCGCCCCCGGGGCGGTAAAAATGATCGACCCAGTGGGAACTCGATCCCTTGAGCCGGCCGATAAACGGGGCAAGCATAGCCCCGGGGGCAAGGACGATATGCACATGGTCCCGCCGACGGCCATGGCCGTCCCTCCGTATTCAACGATCTTGCCGTAAAGGTATTCGTGGAGCTTGGGCCGGAGATCTTCATCGAGAAGGGGACGGCGGAATTTCGTTACCCAGACGGCATGATAAAAAATGCAACCCTCTTTGTTCTGGCATTGGGTAGCCTCCAGGTATCTCTTTGCCCGGTCACCATATTATACTATCTATATTCCGATCGGGGGCGGCCGGGGTTTTATCTTCCCCAATATTATCTAGGAATAAAAATTGTTTTTTCCCGGTCTGTCCGCCAAATATCACCGGCAGTAAAGACAAAGTAAAAATAGTTTTTATTAATTCCCATAAGTAATGTATTTTCTTTGTTTAAAATGATTTTTGAAATAATATGTGGCTTCATATTTTTTTGCATGGCAAAAAGATTGATGACTCCCTTCTCGGTCATCGTTGCCACCAAAATTTTATTTCCATCCCTATATAATCC
>JAAYXC010000121.1 GCA_012516115.1 Bacillota bacterium
CGCGCGCAGCACGTTGAAGGCTTTCCTTTTCGCCCTGCTCGAACCGGTCGAGGAACTTCGCGCGGCCGAGCGCGCCGGGGACTATACCCGCCGGTTGATCCTGGGCGAGGAATTAAAGGCCCTTCCCTTCGGGGCCGTTTGGGCGTATTACTGCCTGCAGCAGGGCGTGCCCGTGGGGGTCGACTGCCTTAAGGAGATCAAGGCCTACGAGGAACGGGTCTTGGCAAGGCGGCATTGAACCGCGGATGGCCAGATGGTTCTGTCGCGATACTTTAAGACCTTCGGCTGATACGTAGCCGCCAGCACTGCCTTATCGATGAAGGCGAGCAGGTGGTGCTTTATGTGTTTGTGAAAAAAAATTTCTTAACAACACGTAAATATGAAAGGATTTTTCATAAGCGTGGCGAATACTTAAGGCCGGAGGTGTCAATATGGGGAAATCAGATACGGACAAATCCATGCTCTTGGCAACGATCCTCAAGCTCAGGGCGGTTTATCCCTCTCTGCGGGCGGCCGAGCAGAGAGCGGTAGATTACATTGTGGAACATCCCGATGAGGTTGTCTATCTTTCCGTAACCGAGCTGGCCGAGCGGAGCGGTACGAGCGAGTCGACAGTGGTCCGGATGTGTCAGCAGGCCGGCTATCGTGGCTACCAGGAGCTCAAGATCGCCATTGCTCAGGACCTAGTGGCACCCATCAAGAACATTCATGAGGATGTGAACGAGGATGACGATACGGCTACAGTGATGCACAAAGTCTTCGCGGCGAATATCCAGGCTTTAGAGAATACTCGTGCGGTTCTTGATATTAAGGAGCTTGACCGGGCAACTACGGCCATAGTAGGTGCGGAAAGGGTGATTGTCCTCGGTGTTGGTACCTCAGGACCGATTGTTCATGATTGTCAGTACAAACTGATGCGTCTCGGTCTTCATTGCCAAGCTTTCGTGGATCCTCATATCCAGCTCTTGCAGCTCGCTCAGATGGGGCCGAGCGATGTAGCGATTGGGATCTCTCATTCCGGTAGTTCGCGTGAGGTAGTTGAAGCAATGGCCAGTGCCAAGGATCTTGGCCTAACCACGATCTGTATTACGGGTTATCCCAAGTCACCCATTACGCAGTGGGCTGAAATTTGTCTTTTTACCTCCGCGACGGAAACGAAGTTTCGTACGGAAGCCATTGCCTCCCGAGTTGCCCAATGGACTATTGTGGATACGCTATACGTGAATGTAGCTTTACGTATGAAAGAGCGGGCTTTAACACAGATCCGTCGTACCGAGGAGCTAATATTAGGACGAAAGTATTAAAAAAAGAAAATTATTTAAGGAGGATAGACAGTGCATTGACACCGGAATACCAATTGCGCCGGGACATCGTCGAGGTCGGTCGGCGTCTCTGGATTCGGGGATACGTGGCGGCCAACGACGGTAATATCAGCGTCCGCCTGGGGCCGGATGACTTTCTCTGCACGCCTACCGGGGTGAGCAAAGGCTTTATGACCCCGGAGATGTTAATCCGGGTTGATTCACGTGGCGCAGTGAAGGCTGGCGATTTTAAGCCGTCCTCCGAGATCAAGATGCATCTTGCAGTTTACCACGATCGACCGGATGTGGGGGCGGTAGTACACGCCCATCCGCCGATCAGCACGGCCTTTGCCGTGGCAGGCGTACCTCTCTCCAAGTGCGTCCTACCCGAGGTCATCCTTACCTTGGGCCAGATCCCCTTGGTTGAGTACGGCACACCTTCGACCGATGAGATCCCGCGGGCCATCGCTAAATACCTTAAGGACCATAATGCCTTTCTCCTCGAAAACCATGGGGCCTTGACGCTTGGGGCGGATGTCTTCCAGGCTTATTATCGCATGGAAACTATGGAGCACTTCGCCCTCATCAGCCTGGCCGCCCGACAGCTCGGGGGGGAGAGGGAACTACCACCAGATCGGATCAACCAGTTGATGGAGATCCGGAGCAAGTTGGGTTTGACGGACGTCCATCCGGGTTGTCGGAGCTCCGAGGCCACCGGATCCTCCACGAGCGCGCCCACTCTAACCGGCTGACCACCTGGTTCGCACTGCTCCGAGCGGCCTGCTCCTTTCCGGGAAGTCTATGTGGTCCTGAACGCCTTATGCTACCGCCACATCGGCGCCGATGCGATTCCGTTGGCCTCCATGCTCCGCCTCCCGGTGGGCTTGCACCACGTGCCGGAGAAACGTATCTTCCGACCCCCAAAGCCTGGATACACTTCGGCGCGGCCTACCTGTCATGCGCCAGCTTGGGTCTGCGGTATGGTTAAGAGGGCGATCGTGGAAAGACAAAAGGGAGGAACGGCCATGAGTGGTCTGACGTTTATGGCTTTCGACCTCGGCGCCGAGAGCGGACGTGCCTTCGTGGGCCGCCTGGAGGGCGAAAAGCTTGCCATGACCGAGGTCCATCGTTTCGCCAACGAGCCGGTCCTTCTGCCGGACGGGCTTCATTGGGACTTTCTCCGCCTGTGCCATGAGATCGAGGCCGGACTTACCAAGGCCGGCCGGGAGCACGGGCGAGAATTCGACGGCATCGCCGTGGATACGTGGGGGGTTGATTTCGGTCTGCTGGGCAAGGATGACGTCTTATTAGGTGAACCCTATCATTATCGGGATCATCGCACCGACGGCATCCTCCCCGAAGCTTTCCGCCTGGTCCCGCGGGAAGAGATCTATGCCCGGACCGGTATCCAATTCATGCCGATTAACACTTTATACCAGTTACTGGCCATGCGCCTGGCCGGTTCCCCCCTTCTCGAGATGGCCCGGGCTCTCCTTTTTATACCGGACCTTTTTACCTTTTTTCTCTCCGGGGTTAAGGTCAACGAATTCACCATCGCCACCACCAGTCAATGCCTGGACGTGGCGAACCGGGTCTGGGCCGGCGATCTGCTGGCCCGCTTCGGTCTGCCCGTCGAGATCTTCGGTCGGATAGTGGAGGCAGGGACGCCCGTCGGTCCTTTGCGCGCTTCCCTTTCGTCCAGTACGGGGGTTACGGGCCAAGTGATCGCCGGCGCGGCCCACGATACCGCGGCGGCCGTGGCGGCAATCCCGGCGACGGATCCCGATTTTGCCTACATCAGCTGCGGCACCTGGTCGCTCGTGGGGGTGGAGATCTCCCGTCCTTTGATCGATGCACGCGCCCTCGCCGCCGACCTAACGAACGAGGGCGGCGTGGCGGGGACGATCCGGCTGCTTAAAAACGTGATGGGGCTCTGGCTGGTGCAGGAATGCCGACGTTCCTGGGTCAGAGCCGGCCGTGACTACGATTATGCCGCCTTAACCGCTCTGGCCGCCGAAGCGCCTGCTTTTAAGATGCTGTTCGACCCGGACAATTCGGAATTCCTCAATCCTCCGGACATGCCGTCGGCCATCGCGGCCTACGCCGCACGCACCGGCCAGGCCATCCCGGGGACGGTGGGCGAGTTCGTGCGCGCGGCCCTGGAGAGCCTGGCGCTTAAATACCGGTTTGTTTTAGAAACGCTGGAAAAGGTACTGGACCGGAGGATTCCGGTGGTGCACGTGGTAGGCGGCGGGACCAAGAACGAGCTGCTCTGTCGGTTCACCGCCGAGGCCACCGGGAGGCCGGTCATCGCCGGACCGGTAGAGGCCACGGCCGCCGGCAACCTCCTGGTCCAGGCCATGGCTCTCGGCCGCCTCGGGGGCCTCGATGACATCCGCCGGATCGTCAGGGCATCCTTCCCCTTGCGTACGTATACGCCGTCCGATACCGGCGCGTGGGAGGAGGCTTACGGACGGTTTCTCGATTTGGTCTCTTCCTCCGGATGAAGGCCGTAACCGGAGGATCCCCCGGCGAAGACACGGGCGGTTCGATATTTGACGTATGAGAGTTTTCTTACGACATCCTGTAACGAACTTTGCTAATCGATGCCGTTAAATTCATTTTATCTAGTTATTAGGATAAGAAAGCGGAGGACGATCGCAGTAAACGATCTTCTCTCCTTAAGTTAGTTACCTCACTTAGGCAAAAGAGGTGAAAAACCTGTGGACAACCAAGGCAATATAATGCGTTATAAACCTTTCCTGAGGTGGTGGTGGTTCGGGTCTGCTGTAACTTGTGAAGAACTCCTCTGGGAATTGGAGGAAATGAAGAAGGCCGGAATAGGCGGTATAGAGATCCAGCCGGTTTACCCCATGAATTGTGATGATCCTGATAAAAGAATCTATAATATCCCCTATCTGTCAGGGGAATGGCTTAAAATGTTAAATTTCTGCATCCAGGCGGCCAAGAAGTTAGAGATGGTGATTGATGTTACTTGCGGGAGTGGATGGCCTTTTGGAGGAGCATGCATCCCCAAATCTCTTTCTGCTGGTCGGCTTCGGTTATACTCTGAGAAGGCATGGGGGCCGTTAACTTATTTTAAGAACCTCTCCTGTATTCTTGATCCAGAGGAAAAACTCATAGCTGTTTTTGCCATGCCTGAAG
>JAAYXC010000122.1 GCA_012516115.1 Bacillota bacterium
GGCTAGGCTTGGCCGGGAGGGCCGGGCCGCCAAGAGCGGGGGATTTGCACACGAAGCGGGGGGGTCGCGCGTGGAAAAATTCGATCTGTTCCGCGAGATCGCCGAAAGGACCGGGGGCGATATCTACATCGGTATCGTCGGGCCGGTCCGCACCGGCAAGTCCACTTTTATCAAGCGCTTCATGGATCTCCTGGTCATCCCGAACATTAAAAACGCCTACGACCGGAGCCGGGCCACCGATGAGCTGCCCATCTCCGGCGCCGGCCGGACCATTACCACCACCGAGCCGAAGTTCGTCCCCAACGAAGCCGTGGAGGTGACCGTGGGGGAGAACATCACCCTCCGGATTCGGCTCGTGGATTGCGTGGGATATGCGGTGGAGGGCGCCCTGGGTTACGAGGACGGCGGCGCACCCCGCCGGGTGGTCACCCCCTGGTCCGCTGCGGAGATGTCTTTCCAGGAGGCAGCGGAGATCGGGACCCGTAAGGTGATCACCGAACACTCGACCATCGGGCTGGTGATCGCCACCGACGGCAGCATTACCGAGATCCCGCGGGGAAATTACGTAGCGGCTGAGGAGCGGGTCATCGAGGAACTCCGGGAGCTCGGCAAACCGTTTTTGGTCATCTTGAACTCCGTCCATCCCCACCATCCGGAGACCCAGAGCCTGGCCGAGGTCCTCCAGGAGAAATACGGCCTCCCGGTCTTGCCCATCGACTGCGCCCAGATGGGCCACGGGGAGATCGAGCTCATCTTCAAAGAACTCCTCTCCATGTTCCCCCTGCGGGAGATCAACATCGAATTTCCCAAATGGGTGGAAGCCCTCGAGCCCGGGCATTGGCTTCGCCTCCGCTTCGAAGAGGCCATCCGGGAGGCCATTCTGCCCGTCCAGCGGATGCGCGACCTGGATGCGGCGGTGGACCGTTTACGGACCCAGGACTTCATCCAGGCGGCGGAACTGCCCCGGATCGCCATGGGCGAAGGCGCGGCCTGGATCGAACTCCGGACCGGTCAGGATCTATTCTACCGGGTCCTGGGCGAGTTGAGCGGTCTCGTCATCACCGGCGACGAAGACCTCCTCAAGCTCTTGCGGGAGATGGCCCAGGCCAAGCGGATCTACGAGAAAGTCGCCGCCGCCCTGGCCGAGGTGGAGACGACCGGCTACGGGGTGGTGATGCCCGGTCCGGACGAGATCACCTTCGCCGAACCGGAACTGATGCGGCACGGCCACCGCTTCGGGGTACGGTTGCGGGCCAGCGCGCCCTCCATTCATATGATCCGGGCGGAGATCATGACCGAAGTAACGCCGGTGGTGGGGACCGAACGCCAGGGCGAGCAGTTCATCCATTTCCTCTCCGAAGAGTTCGCCAAGGATCCGGGACGGATCTGGCAGTCGGATTTCCTCGGCCGTTCGCTCCACGAGCTCGTCACCGAAGGGATCCGGAATAAACTCCAGAAGATGCCGCCGCAGGCGCGGACCAAGCTCCAGGAGGCCCTGACCAAGATCGTCAACGAAGGAAGCGGCGGCTTGATCTGCATCATCCTTTAATACAGGTTCCATAGCGGTTCTTTCCTTTCGTGCATTTTACTTGAAGGCCCTGGTTACCAGGGTTTTCTTTTTTTGTATTTTTTTATCTTCAAAAGAACCTGGGATGACGTTGAAA
>JAAYXC010000020.1 GCA_012516115.1 Bacillota bacterium
GCTTGACACCGCGCTATGGATGGGATACTATAAATTTTATAGCTTATAAGTGAAATTAGCATATATATGTGAAAGGAGATAAAACCATGTGCGGCCAGAACCACTGCCACCACCCCTCTCCCTGCCGCTGCGACGGCCGGATGGAGAGGTTCCTCGAGCCCTGCCTATTACTCCTCCTCCATGAAGGCCCGGCCCACGGCTACGAGCTCCGGACCCGGCTTGAACGATTCGGCCTCGCCCCGGACCGGCAGGACCCCGGGCTGGTCTACCGGACCCTCCGCCGCCTGGAAGAAGACGGGTTCCTCTTCTCGGAATGGGAGACCGAAGGAGGCGGGCCGGCCAGGCGGCTCTACCGGATGACCGCGGACGGCGAGAAGCTGCTCCACGAATGGGCGAAGGTCATCGCACGCAACCGCGCCCGGCTGGACGAGTTCCTCCAGGCCTACCGCGCCCGCTTCGGCGGGGATTCGTGAGAATTCGGGGGTGGAACCTTGGGCGCTTTTACTCTGGCGTTCTATTCCTTCTCCCTGGTGGCGCTTTTCGCTTCTTTGCTCCGGGACAAGGCCCGGACGAAGGAGGCCCTACGCAAAGCCTGGAAGGCCTTTGAGAACATCCTTCCCCAGTTCCTCGGGGTGATCGTCTTGGTCGGGATCATCCTGGCCCTGCTTTCGCCCGCCACCATCGGCCGCCTCCTCGGCCGGGAGTCGGGCTGGGCCGGGGTCTTCCTGGCGGCGATCGTGGGCGCGGTGACCCTCATCCCGGGTTTCGTCGCCTTTCCCCTGGCGGCGATGCTCTTGCGCGCCGGGGCCGGGCCCATGCAGATGGGGGCCTTCATCTCGGCGCTGATGATGGTGGGTATCGTCACCGCGCCGGTGGAGATGAAGTACTTTGGCCGGCGGATGACCTTTTTCCGGAACGGTCTCGCCTTCCTCTACTCTTTCCTCGTGGCCTGGGTCATCGGGATGGTGGTGAAACGATGAAGGATTTCTTGCGGAGATATCGTTTTACTCTCCTCACCCTCGCGGGGTTGGCCCTCCTCTGCGCAGTCGACATCGGCCCGGGGAAGAAGGCGCTCACCACCATCGGTTACAGCCTCCGGGAGATGCTCTTCGTCATTCCGCCCATCTTCCTCCTCCTCGGGCTTTTGGACGTCTGGGTACCCAGGGAGACCCTGATCCGCCTGATGGGCAAAGGCTCCGGTCTGCGCGGGACGGCCCTGGCCGTCCTCCTCGGGTCGGTGGCCGCCGGCCCGCTCTACGCCGCCTTCCCGGTGGCGGCGGTCCTGGCCAAAAAGGGCGCAAGCTTCCGGAACGTGGTTATCCTCCTCGGCGCCTGGTCGACGACGAAGATCCCCATGTTCCTCTTAGAGATCACCGCGTTGGGCCCGCGCTTCGCCCTCACGCGCCTGCTCCTCAACTTCCCGGGCATCGTTTTGATCGGCGCGGTCCTAGAGAGGATCCTCGGCGCCGAAGAAGAAGAGAAGATCATGGCCTCCCTGGCCTCGCTTTAAAGGGTTAATCGTACCGTGGGACGGGCAAAAAGGGATATGGAGGAAAAAATGAAAAATGGCCGCCGGTTCCGGTTCATCCTGGAGTTTCTCCTTCCCCTGGCGGTGGCCCTTCTTTTGACCGCCGGCGGTCTCCTGCGCCCCCTTGACCGCGGTTGGTACGATACGCTGGCGCGCCTTGCCGCCGCCCGGGAAGAGAAAAAGATGGACACGCCGGTAATCGTGGCCATCGACGCGGCCGCGCTCCGCCGCTACGGCCGCTGGCCCTGGCCCCGTTCCCGGATCGCCTCGTTGTTGGCGAAGATCGCCGCCGGGCGGCCGCGGGCGGTGGGGTTCGACATCCTCTTCAGCGACCCCGCGGAAGGTGAGGCCGCGCTGGAGGCAGCCATGCGCCGGGTGTCCGTGGTCCTCGCCTCGCGCCTCGACCTCCGCCGTCTCGGCGGGGTCCTGGCAAGCGGCGAACCCGATCTTCCCCGGCCGGCATTTGCCCGGGCGGCTGCGGCCTGCGGCTTCATCGACTTCTTCCCCGACCCGGACGGCGTGGTCCGCCGGATGTTGGTAAAGCTCCGGCATGGCCCCATCCGGCTCTCCTTCGCCGCGGCGTTGGCGGAGGCGGCGGGCGAACTCCCGCCGGGAACGCCGGATGAGATCCTCCTTTCCCCTGCCCACCTCAGGCCGGGGGAGACCGTCGGGGCGGTCCGGGTGCTGGCGGGGGAGGTCGATCCTGCC
>JAAYXC010000123.1 GCA_012516115.1 Bacillota bacterium
GAAGGGAGGTTACGGTCACCCCCTCGGCTCCGTAGGCCCGCGAAAAGAATATGAAGATTAAGAAAACGCCCAGTATAATGGGGGAAAACCTGCGCATCGGATTTCCCTCCGTTTCCCTGGGTTGACTTAAACCTTTTTCCATTTTCGCCGCGCAGATGGAAAAATCCTGTAGAAAAATTTTCCATGAAAACATCATCGCAGACTGCTAAGAGAAGAAATATAAGGGCGCCGGAAACTCGGCGCCCTGTTTTTGGTTCTCATCATTATCCCATAGACTTTAAAGACTTACCATCTTCGCCTCTTCGATCCCATCCACCTTCCCCACCTCGGCCAGGATCCCCGGCGGCACCGGGTTGTCCACGGAGAGGACCATGATGGCGCGGCCGCCCGGGGTCTTCCGCCCGACCTGCATGAAAGCGATGTTGATCCCGGCGTTCCCCAGGATCGTCCCGACCTTGCCGATGATACCCGGCTTATCCACATGAGGAGCGACGATCATGAAACCGGTGGGGACCACGTCGAAGTAATAGCCGTCGATCTCCACGATCCGCTCTTCGTTGCGACGGAAGAGGGCTCCGGCCACGGTCCGCGTCCCGCGGTCGGTCTCGACCTTGACCCGGATGAGGCTGGTGTAGGCCTCGGGGGCGGCGGCCTTATTCTCCACCACTTTCAGCCCGCGTTCCTTCGCCAGGACCGGCGCGTTGACCATGTTGACCTCATCCGCAAGGATGGGCCGCAGGAAACCGGTCAAAAGCGAGAGGGTCAACGGGGCCAGGTCGTAAGAGGCGATCTCGCCGAGATAACTGATCTCGAGCCTGGCGATCCTTCCGCCGGTGGTGAGTTGACCTACCAGGGCCCCCATCTTCTCCGCCAGGGGGAGATAGGGTTTGAGCACGGCCAAGACCTCCGGCCGGACGGAGGGGATGTTGACCGCGTTCTTGAAAGGCTCACCGCGGAGGGCCTTGACCATCTCCACCGCCACGTCCACCGCCACGTTGACTTGGGCCTCCTCGGTTGAGGCGCCCAGGTGCGGCGTGCAGACCACCTGGGGAAGTTCGATGAGCTCCCTATTCTGCGGCGGTTCCTCGCTATAGACGTCAAGCGCCGCCCCGGCCACATGCCCGGACTTGATCGCCTTCACCAGCGCACTCTCGTCGATGATGCCCCCGCGGGCGCAGTTGATCAGGCGGACGCCTTTTTTCATCTTGGCAATTCTCTCGGCGTTGAGCAAGCCTTTCGTCTCTGGATTAAGCGGGGTATGGACGGTGATGAAGTCCGCCTCGGTCACGATCTCGTCGACGGTCGCCTGACGGATGCCGAGCTTTTCCGCCTGTTCTTCGGTAAGCAAAGGATCGTAGCCCAGGATGGTCATGCCCATGGCCTGCATCCGGCGGGCCACCTCGGTCCCGATGCGGCCAAGACCGATGATACCCAGGATCTTGTCTTTGACTTCGACCCCGACGAAGGATTTGCGATCCCACTTCCCGGCCTTGAGCGAGGCCACCGCGGCCGGGATGTTCCGGGCCAAGGCCAGGATCATGGCCACCGTGTGTTCGGCGGTGGCGATGGTGTTGCCGTCCGGGGCGTTCAAGACGATGATCCCGCGCTGGGTGGCCGCATTGACATCGATGTTATCCACCCCCACCCCGGCGCGGCCGATGACCTTGAGCTTACTGCCGGCGGCGATCACGTCCGCGGTCACCTTGGTCTGGCTGCGGACGATCATCGCGTCGTAGTCCCCGATGAGGGAAATGAGCTCTTCTTTGCCGGGCGTTCCCTTGACGTCCACGGTAAACCCAGCCTCGCGGAGGACGGCCACCCCCTGCTCCGCTACCCCGTCCAGGACGAGAACCTTCGTCACTTCTCCTACCTCCTCCGAACGAACAGGTGAGTTGAGTCCATCCAACGTAATGACCGAAACCATCCGGCGCCGAACGGCGCAGATCGTTCAGGTGGAATGCGGTTCGGCCTGTAGACGACGAAGCCTCCCCTCTTCACTTCTTGATCCAGCTCATCATCCCGCGCAGAACCGCGCCGACCTTCTCGATGGGATGTTCCTTATCCCTCTCCCGCAAGGCGTTGAAGACGGGCCGGCCGGCCATGTTCTCGAGGAGCCACTCCCGGGCGAAACGGCCGCTTTGGATCTCCTCGAGGATCTTTTTCATCTCGCGCTTGGTCTCCTCGGTGACGATCCGCGGCCCGGTGACGAGGTCTCCGTATTCGGCCGTATCGCTGATGGAATAACGCATCCTGGTCAGACCGCCTTCGTAGATCAGGTCCACGATGAGCTTCATCTCGTGGAGGCACTCGAAATAGGCGATCTCCGGCTGGTAACCGGCCTCGACCAAAGTCTCGAAGCCGGCCTTGATGAGAGCGGTCAAACCGCCGCAGAGCACGCATTGCTCGCCGAAGAGGTCGGTCTCCGTCTCTTCTTTGAAAGTGGTCTCGATGACGCCGGCCCGGGTGCCGCCGATCCCTTTGGCGTAGGCCAGGGCCAGATCCTTGGCCTTGCCGCTGGCGTCCTGGTAGACGGCGACGAGACATGGTACCCCGCCGCCTTCGCGGAAGACCCGGCGGACGAGGTGTCCCGGTCCTTTCGGCGCCACCATGATCACATCCACGTCCTTGGGCGGGACGATCTGTTTGAAATGGATGTTAAACCCGTGGGAGAACATGAGGACTTTCCCGGCGGTCATATGTTGCTGTATTTCGTTTTTATACACTGCCGCCTGGACCTGGTCGGGAGTGAGCATCTGGATGACATCCGCCTGCTTGGCCGCCTCGGCGGCGGAGACGGGTTGAAAACCGTCCTCGATGGCTGCCTTGTAATTATCGCTCCCGGGGAGTTCGGCCACGATCACCGAGAGGCCACTGTCGCGCAGGTTCTGGGCCTGGGCGTGCCCTTGGCTGCCGTAGCCGATGATGGCGATGGTCTTGCCCTTGAGAAGACCGAGGTCTGCGTCCTGGTCGTAATAGATCTTGGCCATGGGTTCTCCTCCTCCATCGGTTTTATTTTTTGCGAGCGGGATCCCCCCGCCTCCTGGCCGGAAAATCGGGAAGCGAAGGCCATCTAAACAAAAAGCCTCCCACCCCGTAGGGGCGGAGGTCCGCGGTGCCACCCTACTTCCCCCACCGCCGCATGGCGGCGGGCTCTTTTATTAACTTAGATACGGATTTAACGGGCCGCACCGACGCCCGGTACCCTTGCGGTCCGCCGCTTCGCGGCCCCCGATTCCCGGGCATGGCTCCGGGGCGGGAACGGGTTACGCTTCGCGGACCGGTTCGCACCGGCCACCGGCTCTCTTGACCGCTCGGCGTCCCGCATAACCCCTTCATCGCTTTTCATATTCATGGCGAAAGCGGTATTTATATGCATTATACACGGAGGCAGAAGTCTTGTCAATACAACGATTCTTCTTCTGGAAAACCTCGCTTGGGCCTTTATTCCCACCATGACCCCTTATACTCTTAAATACTAGAACACCTCAAACCTATGCGTTTCTCGCCGCAGGAAATCCAGATAGACCTGCATCTCCGCCTACCTGACCCGACCCATCTCCCGGGCCTCCGGGGTCAAAGGTTTTCCCGGGAGCTCTTCGTAAAACGCTCGAGCAGAGCCACCGCGCCCAGCAGATCCGAGTTCGTAGACGCGTTTCGCATGGGCCGTACCCCAGGCCGGATGAAAACATATCCAGATATCCAGAAGGAAAGAAGGATCCGGCCGTCGAAATACCGCCCGAAACCGCCAAGCGCTCGAAAACGGGAGGCCTTCCCATGCGCGTCCTCGGCATCATCCCCGCCCGTTACGGCTCTACCCGCCTGGCCGGCAAGCCCCTGGCGGAGATCTGCGGCCGCCCCATGATCGAACACGTCTACCGGCGGGCCGCCGCCGCCCGTTGTCTCGATCTCCTCCTCGTCGCCACCGACGACGAACGGATCGCCGCGGCGGTGGAGGCCTTCGGCGGCCGGGCCGTGATGACCGATCCCCACCACCGGAGCGGTACAGACCGTTGCGCCGAGGTGGCCCGGGCTCATCCCGCGTTCGACGTGGTGGTCAATATCCAGGGCGACGAACCCCTCCTCGACCCGCACCTCATCGAGGAGACCGTGGCCGCCCTGGCCGAAGATCCCGCAGTGCTCATGAGTACTCCGGCCAGGCGGCGGGAGGGTGAGGCGGACGAGGACCCCAACGTGGTCAAGGTGGTGGTAAACCTTAAAGGCGATGCCCTTTACTTCTCCCGTCGCCCCATCCCCTACCCGCGCCGTGTGGAAGAAGGCCTCGTCGCCTACGAACACATCGGCCTTTATTGTTACCGTCGCGAATTTCTCCTTCACTTGGCGACCTTACCGCCCACGCCCCTGGAAAAGATAGAATCGCTCGAACAGCTCCGGGTCCTGGAACACGGTTATCCCATCCGGGTCGTGGTTACTTCTTCCAGTTCACCCACGCTGGCGGTAGACACACCGGAGGATCTGAAACGGGTCAGGGCCATCATGGCCGGCTTAGAACACCAAGACTCATTCGTAGACCGCGGCCGCCTTAATCCCTCCGGATGACGATCCGCCCTATACCCCTTCGATCTCTATTTCCGCCCGGTCGCGGGCCGTCCGGGAATCGTGGGAGAAGTATGCCCCATCGGTATGGCGCCATTCCCCTTGGAGCTCGATCTCTCTTAAACCTTGTCGAAACCTGACGCGGGCGGCCATCTCCCTGGGAATATAAACCTCGATCCTTCCCATCCCGATTTCCAGAAAGACCGTTAAAGTTCCCCTGGCCGGTAAGGAGGAAAAGGGTGCCGAGACCGATGAGGACCAAGGGGCCGATTAGTTCCCTTCGCCTTTCGGCCATTGCTTCACTCTCCTTTCCGGCGGCGCAAGAGCAAGACCAGACCGGCCACGATCAATAAAAAAGGCCAAATGAATCGAGAAAAAAATGGTAAGATCGAATGGAGATAACGGTAGAAGAACCGGGGACCGAGCCAGGGCCAGAAGTACCAGCAGAGATTGCGCAAAAGAAAGATGCCCCCAAGAAGGATCATGACCAGTCCCAGGACGAACCTGGTTCGACGCTCCGGCGCAGGGGCGGTCCCGTCAGCAGGAGGTTCGGCGACGTCTCCGGGCGCGCTTTCTCCCGGCGCAAGGGGTACGATGATCCAGAGCAGGAGGTAGAGCAGGAGACCGGCCCCACCCGCCAGTCCGAGAAAGACGAAGAAGAGACGGACGAGGGTCGGGTCGAGGCCGAAATATTCCCCCAATCCACCGCAGACGCCTCCGATCATCGCTTCGGTCCGACTACGATAAAGTCTCCGCAAGTTGACGGCCTTCTTTCTTCAAAGGATATTTCTCTATTCGCCTCATTCAACGATATTCTCCTGCCGGAAGTTCGAAAACATAATTCCTCCCGGCAGTTGGATTGACAGCCGGGAGCAAAGGAAAGTACAATCAAATATGTCCAAGCAAAAAGAAACGAGGAGATGGACGTGGATCTTTTCCCCGCGATCGAGCGGCTCCGACGTGAACGTCGCGCCATCATCCTGGCCCACAATTACCAGCCGGACGAGATCCAAGACCTGGCCGACTTCGTCGGTGATTCTCTGGCTTTAAGCCAGAAGGCGGCCAAGACCGACGCCGAGGTCATCGTCTTCTGCGGGGTCCACTTCATGGCCGAGACGGCCGCCATCCTGGCCCCGGAAAAGAAGGTCCTCTTGCCGGCGCCGGATGCCGGCTGCCCGCTGGCGGAGATGGCAGAACCGGAAGCGGTCCTTGCGGCCAAAAAGGAACATCCGGCGGCGGCCGTGGTGGCCTACGTCAATACCTCCGCGGCGGTAAAGGCCGTCGCCGATTACTGTTGCACTTCCGCCAACGCGGTCCGCGTGGTCCGGACCATCCCTTACGAAGAGATCATCTTCTTACCCGACCGCAATCTCGGCCACTATGTGGCAAGACAGGTCCCGGAAAAACGGATCATCATCTGGCCCGGCTTCTGTGTGACCCACCACCGGATCCGACCGGAGGAGGTCGAGGCCGTGCGGGCCACCCATCCCGACGCCCCCGTCCTCGTCCATCCCGAGTGTCCACCGGAGGTCGTGGACCGGGCGGACTTCGTCGGGAGCACCTCCCAAATAATCAAGAAAGTTAAAGAGATGGAGGCCGAAACCTTTATCATCGGTACGGAGATGGGCATCCTCCACCAGCTTCGGAAGGAGAATCCGGGCAAGAAGTTTTTCCTCCTTTCGCCCGGTCTCCTCTGCCCGAACATGAAACGGACCACCCTCGAACGCGTCCACCACGCGCTGCGGGAATTGGCGCCGGTGGTGACGGTACCCGAACCGATCCGAACGCGGGCGCGCACGGCGCTTGAACGCATGCTGGCCATTACCTGAAAACGGGAAAATCCATCCCCCTCCCGGTTTCCGACCGGGATGGGTCGAGGAGGACCACGGACCGAGGACGATCTTAAACCGGGTATCTCTCAGTTGACATGCCGAAGGTGGAACATGCGCAAAGAAGAGTACGCACGGGATTTTCTCGTCATCGGCAGCGGCCTGGCCGGGCTTTACACGGCCTTAAAACTCTCGGCCATCGGCGAGGTCATCCTCCTCACCAAAGCGGGGCTGGAGGAGAGCAACACTTTCTTCGCCCAAGGCGGCATCGCCGCGGCCATCGACCCGGCCGATTCTCCCACCCTTCACCTGCGGGATACCATCGTTGCCGGCGCCGGGCTCTGTCGGATCGAAGCGGTGGAAGTCCTGGTCAACGAAGGGCCGGCGCGGGTACGGGAATTGATCGAACTCGGCGTGCCCTTCGACCGTAGCGGTCATGAGGTGGCCCTGACGCGTGAGGCCGCCCATAGCCGGCGGCGGATCCTCCACGCCCTGGGGGATGCCACCGGCCGGGCCATCAGCCAGGTCCTGGCGGCCAGGGTAAGGGAGAATCCGCGCGTTGAGATCCGCGAATACACCATGGTCACGCGACTTTTATTGACCCGGGGCCGCTGCGTCGGGGCACGGACGGTAAACGGCGCCGGCGAGGTCCGGGATTTTTTGGCCCGGGCGGTGGTCCTGTGCACCGGCGGATGCGGCCAGCTTTACGAGGTGACCACCAACCCCGGGGTGGCTACCGGTGACGGCATCGTCCTGGCCTACCAGGCCGGGGCGCAGGTGGCGGACATGGAGTTCATGCAGTTCCATCCCACCGCCCTCTGGCTCGCCGGGGCCCCCCATTTCCTTATCTCCGAAACGGTCCGTGGAGAAGGGGGAGTCCTCCGTAACGTCCACGGCGAAAGGTTTATGCCGGCCTACCACGAGCTGGCGGACCTCGCGCCCCGCGACGTGGTGGCCCGGGCCATCGCCGATCAGCTGGCCAAGACCGGCGCCGGCCACGTCTGGCTCGACCTGGCCGCCATCCCGCCGGAGGTCATCAAAGCACGTTTCCCCAATATCTACGAAACCTGTCTCCCCTACGGGCTCGATATCACCCGGGAACCCATCCCGGTGGCCCCGGCCGCCCATTATATGATGGGTGGGGTGGTCACCGATCTCTGGGGACGTTCTTCCCTCCCCGGCCTTTTCGCCTGCGGGGAAGTGGCCTGCACCGGAGTGCACGGCGCCAATCGTCTGGCCAGCAACTCCCTTCTCGAAGATCTGGTCTTCGCCCACCGCATCGCCCGCCACTTGGCCGAAGAGGCGCCTCTCCCCCCGCCGGACTTCTCCACGCCCGCCCCGCTTCCGGGGGTACCGGCGGAGCTGAAGACAGAAGAGGCCATCGCGTTCCTCCGTCGCACGCTCTCCGAGGCCGCCGGGATCACCAGGAACGGGCCGACGCTGGCCCGGGCCCTTACGCACCTGCGGGCCCTGCCCCTGGTGGAGCTTGAGGACGGCGAACCGCCGCGCCGATATGAACTGGCCAACATGCTGGTTTTGGCCCGCCTGATCGTGGAAGCGGCTTATTTACGTACCGAAAGCCGGGGCTGTCATTTTCGCGCCGATTTCCCGCAGACCGATCCGGCCTGGGCGAGGCGGATCTATTTCAGTCGGGAGGAGACGGGTAAAGGGGGGGCGGTCGATTGAACGAACTGAGTTACCGCGAGCTCATCACGGTGGCTCTGCGGGAGGACCAGGCCGATTTCGACGTCACCAGCCTGGCCGTGGTCCCCGCGGAGGCGAAGGGGCAGGCCCAGATCGTGGCCAAACGAGAAGGGGTTCTGGCCGGCCTCCCGGTGGCGGCCGCGGTCTTCGCCGCCGTCGACCCGGGAGTGGAATGGGAAAGCGGACTGACCGACGGGGCGCGCCTGCGACCGGGCCTGGTTGTCGCCACCATCCGGGGCCGACTGCGCGCCATCCTCGCCGCGGAAAGGGTGGCCTTGAATTTCCTCCAGCACCTCTCGGGGATCGCCACGGCCACCGCCGCCTTGGTGGAACGGGTCAAGGATTATCCGGTGAAGATCCTCGATACGCGCAAGCCCACCCCGGGCTTGCGCGCCCTGGAAAAATACGCGGTCAGGGTCGGCGGAGGCGCCAATCATCGCCTCTCCCTGGCCGACATGATCCTCATCAAAGACAACCACATCGCGGTGGCCGGAGGCGTGACCGCGGCCGTCCGGCGGGCGCGCGCGGCGGCCCCGCCCTTTCTCCTCGTGGAGGTGGAAGCGGAGAACGAGGACCAGGTCCGGGAAGCCCTGGCCGCCGGAGCCGATGTCATCATGCTCGATAACATGTCGCCGGCCGAGATGCGCCGGATGGTAGGACTCGTGGCCGGCCGGGCCAAACTGGAGGCCTCGGGCAACATCACCCCCGAGAACGTGACGGAGGTCGCCGCCACCGGGGTCGATTATATCTCCGTCGGTTACATCACCCATTCGGCCCCGGCCGTGGACCTGAGCCTGGAGGTTTCACCCCTCTAACCGGTTATGGAACAACTTCGCCGTGCTCGTACGCGGCGAAAAGTTCCCCGGCGAGCCATAAAAGCGGGGCCTGGCCGTGGAGATCGCCTTTTATCCGCGGCCGGGCAAGATAGTAAGCCTTATCGTTCCCCTGTCCGGTGCCGGCGCAGACATCATCCAGATTCCCCTCCGGGTCGAGATGGGCAAGAAGGGCCTCCCTGCCTTCTCCACGGCAGGCCGGTAGATCCGGCCGTCGAGCCATCCCCGGCGGCACCCCACGGCCATGGCGTAGGCGAACATGGACGTGGCGGAACTCTCCGGCCATGCCATCTCTTCGTCCACGAGCTGCCGCCACATGCCCCCGATCCTGGAGACGAGGAGCGCCCCCATCATCGCCAGGTAACGGCCTGAGATCTCGCCGCCAAGGGGATGGTCTTCGGGAAGGCCCGCGAGCACCTCTGCCAGCGCGGAGGCGATCCACCCGTTCCCCCTTCCCCAGAAGAAACGGGCCTTGGGGCCGTGATAGCCGATAAAAGAGACCGTTTTCCCTGCAGGACGGCGAGATAGGCGGCCACCTGGCGGGCGGCCCGATCGGCGTACTTTCGCTCTCCGGTGGCGCGATAGACCTCCATCTGGAGCGCTCCGACCATGTAGACGTCATCGATCCACCATCGCGTTTCCCGGGTAAGTCCGTCGGGCCGCGGTTCCTCCCACTGGGCGTCGGCGAGGGAGAGACCCAGGGCAAGGTGGCGCCGGTCGCCCGTCAGCCGGAAGATGGTAAGGGGGACGATCCCCACCACCCGGAGATCCATATGGGCCCGCCGGCTCACCAGTCCGCTCCCCTCCTGGCGGAGCGGCTCGTAACGGGCCAGAAGACGCGCCAGAAGTTCCCCATCTCCCGCCAGGGAGGCGAAGCGGAGGGCGCCCATGGCGGCACAGGCCTGGGCGTAGTGAAGGCCCTCTTCGCCGTACCGCATATAGGGCCGGCGAAGGAGATTGAGGCAGAGGAGCCTTCCGAACTCCATGGGGCGGAGCCCATCCCGGACCACCAAGCCCATCGCCCCTTACCTCCTCTCCATATGGTCTATTTTCGCCTCGTCCACCGTTCCCGTAGGTAATGGGCGGCCATCTTGGGTTGGCGCTCGCGGGTGAAGACACCTTTGCGGTTCCCCACCACCCGCCTTATGCCCTGGTTCGTCATGAAGTCGGCCAGGTTCCAGACGTGCTCGCCGATGATGAAATCGAGCTCGTCTAAGACGCGGGCGTAAGTCCGCAGGAACTCCACCTGGTACTCCTCGGAGAACATCTGGGGCGGAAGGGTGTGGAGCCCGGCCACGGTATCCGCCCCGAACTCGGTCAGCATCACCGGTTTCCCGTAGCGCCGGTGCCAGCACCGGAGATCGTCCCGCAGGCGTTCGGCGGCCAGATCGAGGCGCCCCTCCTCCGTGTACCAGCCGAAATACCGGTTTACCGCGATGAAGTCCACCAGATGGCCGCATCGATCCCGGTCCGCCGGGGCCGAGGCGACGAAGGTCACCGGTCTGGTGGGATCCAGAGCCCGCATGGCGGCCACCACTCTGGCGAAGTATTCCACCGCCCCCTCTTCCTCGCTGGCCGGTTCGTTGGCCACGCTCCAGGCGATGACCGAGGGGTGGTTCTTGTCGCGGCGGTAAAGGGCCTCCATGAGCCGTAAGTGAGTGGCCAGGGTCTTTTCGTCCACCCGGTCCGGAACGAAGACCGGGAAGGCCCCCCAGGCGTTGAGGCCCACCGCCGGGCATTCGTCGATGACGAGAAGGCCCAACCGATCCGCCAGCATCATCGTCTCTTCGGCGTAGGGGTAGTGGGAGGTCCGGAAGGAATTGGCCCCCAGCCATCGCAGGAGGTTCAGATCCTTCTGGATGAGCGGCAGGAGGAGGCCCCGGCCGACGAGGTGAAAATCCTCGTGCCGGCAGCAACCCTTGAGATAGACCGGCTCACCGTTCAAAAGCAGCCGGTCGCCCTCCACCGCCACCGTGCGGATGCCGAAATCCTCGGTGTAGGAGTCGAGCATCCGGCCCTCCCCGTCGAGGAGATCCACCCGGAAGCGGTAGAGATGAGGATGGCCGGGAGCCCAGAGGCGGTAAGGCCCGAAGGCCAACTCCCCCCGGTCCTCCGCCGTCTCCGCTTCGGCCACCACCTTCTCATGGTCGAGGATCCGGATCCGCCGGCGGTGGGGTTCTTCCCCGTCACGCTCCAGCGACCAGGAGACCAGCACTTTCCCGGCCGCGGGGCGGGTGCGGATGGTGAGGTCGCGAAGCGTCGCGGGGCCGGTGGCGTAGAGGTGGACCGAACGATGGATCCCCGCGTAATGGAAGAAATCGAAATACTGCTCCAGCAGGGGCCCGACGTCTCCCGGCGGTCTTATCACCCGGCCCGGCGGAATGGTGGCCCAGTCCAGGAGATTGTTCACCTTGACCGCCAGGGTATTCTCTTCTCCTACCCGGAGGAAGGAAGTCGCCTCGGCGGCGAAGGGTAGGTGGCCTCCTTCCCATTCCGTGAGTTTCCGGCCGTTCACCCAGACCGTGGCCCGGTAATTGACCGCACCGAAACGCAACCAGATCCGCTTCCCGGCCCAGGAGGCGGGGACGAAGAAGCGGCGGAAATACCAGACGCTGCCGAGGAAATCCCGGAGCTCCGGCCGGGCCACAAGCTCGTTGAAGCTGGCCGGAACGGCCATGGGTTCCGGATCCGGGAGCCCGCGAAACCACCCGCGTTCCTCCCCCCCCTC
>JAAYXC010000021.1 GCA_012516115.1 Bacillota bacterium
GCCCACCCCCCGCTCGAGGGCCCGGCGGACCAGGCGGCCGACCAGGTGGTGGGCCTCCCGGAAGGGTATACCCCGGCGGACCAGGTAGTCGGCGAGGTCGGTGGCGTTCAAAAACCCCTCCTCGGCCGTCCGGCGCATGCGGTCCCGGTTCCACCGGAGCGAAGAGAGCATGGGGGGCAAGATCCGCAAACAGGCGCCGAGGGTATCGGCGGCATCGAAGAGGGCTTCTTTGTCTTCCTGGAGGTCTTTGTTATAGGCCAAAGGGAGTCCCTTCAGGACGGTGAGGATGGTGACGAGATCTCCGATCACCCGGCCGGCCTTGGCCCGGATGAGCTCGGCCCCGTCGGGATTCTTCTTCTGCGGCATGAGGCTGCTCCCGGTGGCGAAGGCCTCGTCGAACTCGACGAACCCGTACTCCTCGCCTGCCCAGAGGACGAGTTCCTCGCTCAAACGGCTCAGGTGGACCTGGGTCAAGGCGGCGGCGAAGATGAACTCGGCCACCGGGTCGCGGTCGGCCACGGCGTCGAGGCTGTTGGCCGTGACCCCCTCCATCCCGAGCTCTCGGGCGACCGTTTCCCGGTCGATGGGATACCCGCTTCCGGCCAGGGCCCCGGCACCGAGGGGGCTGATATTCGCCCGCCGCCGGCAATCGCCGAAACGCTCCCAATCCCGCCAGAACATCTCGGCATAGGCCAGAAGATGGTGGGCCAGGAGGACCGGTTGGGCCCGCTGGAGGTGGGTATAGCCGGGAAGGACGGTCCCTTCTTCTTTTTCCGCCACGGCCACAAGGGTTTCGATGAGATCGAGCAACTCCCGCCGGCGCTCCCGGCAGGCCCTAACGACAAAAAGCCTTATATCCAGGGCTACCTGGTCGTTGCGGCTCCGGCCGGTATGGAGCTTCTTCGCCACCGGACCGATCCGGTCAAGAAGACGCGCCTCCACCAGGGAATGGATGTCCTCCGCCCCCTCGGCCGGGACGCCGTCGGCGGCGAACTCCGCGGCCAACTCCTCAAGGCCTTGCACTAAGAGCGCGGCCTCTTCCGCCGTGATGACCCCCGCCGCGGCGAGCCCCTTGGCATGGGCGATGCTCCCCCGGATATCCTCTTCCCAGAGCCGCCGGTCGAAGGCCAAAGAGTCACCGAAGGCGGCCAGCCTCGGATCGGTCTCCCGGGCGAACCGTCCTCCCCAGAGCTTCATCCCTTCACCACCTCATTTTCCGGTCTTGGCCCGCACCAAGGACTGGACCGTAACCGGCAGGCCGAAGAGGTTGATGAAGCCTTCCGCGTCCTTCTGGTTGTAGATCGCGTCCATCCCGAAGGTAGCCAGCTCCTGGAGGTAGAGGGAGTAAGGCGAGCGCCGGCCGACCGGGATACAATTGCCCTTGTAGAGCTTAAGACGGACCGTGCCGGTGACGTTTCGTTGGGTCGTGGCGACGAAGGCATCGAGCGCTTCTTTAAGCGGGGTGAACCAGAGGCCGTAGTAGACCAGTTCCGCGTATTTGGCCGCGATGAGCTGTTTGTAGTGCATGGTCTCCCGGTCGAGGACCAAATACTCGAGTTCCCGGTGGGCCGTATAGAGGATCGTGCCGCCGGGCGTCTCGTAGACCCCGCGCGATTTCATCCCCACCAAGCGGTTCTCGACGATATCCACCCGCCCGATCCCGTGCTTGCCGCCTAGCTCGTTCAGCCGGAGGAGGAGGGTGACCGGGTCGAGCCGCTCGCCGTTTAGGGCCACCGGCCGGCCCCGCTCGAACTCGAGCTCGATATATTCCGGTACATCCGGTGCCTCCTGGGGAGAAACGGTCAACTGGAACATCTCCTCGTCCGGCTCGCGGGCCGGGTCCTCGAGGATCCCCCCCTCATAGCTGCAGTGCCAGATATTCCGGTCCATGCTGTAGGGCTTTTCCTTGGTCACCGGTACCGGTATCCCGTGGGCCGCGGCATAGTCTATCTCCTCCTCGCGGGAGCGCAGGTTCCATTCCCGCCAGGGGGCGATGATCTTGAGCTTGGGGTCGAGGGCCTTATAGGTCAGCTCGAAACGGACCTGGTCGTTCCCCTTGCCGGTACAGCCGTGGGCCACCGCATCCGCCCCCTCAAGATGGGCGATCTCCACCTGCCGCTTGGCGATAAGAGGCCGCGCCACGGAGGTCCCGAGGAGGTATTTCCCCTCGTAGATGGCCCCCGCCTGCATCATGGGGAAGATGTACTCGGTCACAAAAGGAAACCGAAGATCCTCGATATAGACTTTGCCCGCCCCGGATTTCTTCGCCTTCTCCTCAAGCGGCTCCACCTCTTCCCCCTGGCCGAGATCGGCCACGAAGGCGATCACCTCGCAGCCGTAGTTCTCCTTGAGCCAAGGGATGATGACCGAAGTATCGAGCCCGCCGGAATAGGCCAAGACGACCTTTTTGACCTGTTTTGTTTGACCCATCAGAACTTCCTCCTTCCCGGCCGGAAAACTCCGGCCGCGGGTGATAACCTCCCCCCTCTCATCCCGGATAAC
>JAAYXC010000468.1 GCA_012516115.1 Bacillota bacterium
CTCCAAGATCTGGTTGGCCTGGTCGTCGCCCACGACGCGTTCGCTACTCGGGTCAACCACCAGCTTGCGTCCCAGCCGATACTTGGTTGCGTCAAGCTTCAGGCCGTTCTTGGCCAGGTGCTCCTCCATGCGACCCAAAGTCTCAAACACTTCGGTGTTATCGCCAAAAGCCCGCGTGCGAGGGTTGAACGGAACCAGTTCGCCCAGGCGGTAGGAGGCGTTGGCCAAGTGGCACAGGGCGCTGGAATAGTGTCCTTCGAGCACCTCCGCGGTCAGGTCCGAAGACTTTCGACTGCGCACCGCTGCAATGAAATTCTCGAAGATACTGGGCTTGGGTCCCTTGTCGTACCCCACGTCGGGCAACGGGGCCGGTTCGTTGCTGCCCTCCGGATAGAACGTGGGTCCGCGAATGGTGCCGCCTTCAAGATGGTAGACGTTTCCGCAGGCCTGCCCCAGATATTTATCCGTCGGCAGTCCGCGGACCTCGAAGATCAACTGGGTCTGGCCATAGTCGAAGATGGCGATCTGCGTATTGGGAGTCTCACCCGGGTCTTCGTAGCCGAATCGGCCGCCCAGGCTGATAACGCTCTTGGGCAGCGTGGCTTCGGGAATGGCCCAGCGGGCCTTGTCCATCTCGTGCACCCCCTGGTTACCGATGTCTCCGTTGCCGGTGTCCCAGAACCAGTGCCAATTATAATGCACTAGATTCTCGTGGTACGGCTGCTCCCGTACGGGTCCCAGCCACAGATCGAAATTCAATTCGCTCGGGGGCTGGGTCGGCGACTTGAAGCCGATGCTCGGCCTCGACTTGTAGCACAGTCCGCGAGACACCAGAAGCCTGCCCAGCTTGCGCGACCGGATGACCGCGACCACCTCGTCCCATCCGCCCCGGCTGCGCGACTGGGTCCCGTGTTGCACGATGCGGCCGTATCGCCGGGCGGCCTGGACCGCAACCCGTCCTTCCCGGATGTTGTGGCTCAGCGGCTTTTCCACGTAGACATCTTTGCCGGCCTGGCAGGCCCAGATGGTCATGAGTGAATGCCAGTGGTTGGGGGTGGCCAGGGACACCGCGTCCACGGTCTTGTCCTCCAGGACTCGCCGAATGTCCTGCACCACCGCCGGCTCACGACCCGATTTGTCGGCCACTTTTTTCATCCTGGAGGCAAACAACCGGGAGTCCGGATCCACCAGGTAAGCGATCTCCACCTTTTCCATGCCCAGGTAGGCGCCGATATGGGATACGCCACGACCGTTCAGCCCGGCCACGGCCACCCGCACCCTTTCGTTCGCCCCCAGAACACCTCGGGCCGCTTTGGCAATACTCCTTGAAAACAAAAGTCCTCCGCCGGCAAGCAGGGAGCTTTCGAGAAGACGCCGTCGGGTGATTCGAGACATGGTCAGGTCCTCCTGGGTGCTTCGGTGTGTGGAACAACTAGAGATAAATTGGTAAAACAATTGATAATTTAGCTTCACACCCGGAGCACTGTCAAGTACAATTCGCCTCCGTCCGCTCCGGCGGTCTCTTGTCGGTCCAAACTGTTGGAAAGGAGCCTC
>JAAYXC010000124.1 GCA_012516115.1 Bacillota bacterium
CGCTTGGGGATGGCCAGCGAGGTCCCACCGTCCCCGGCCGTACGGGCCCCCTCATTTCTGGCCCAGCGGGGCAACGGCACCATTCCCCATAGCCCGACGGCATCGGGCGCGATCCAGTTCCGGAGGAAACTTTCCAGGTAGGCGCCGCCGATGAGAGTGGCCACTTTCCCTTCCCGGATGGCCGCGTACCAAGGATCTTCCCAGGGCACGCTTTCGTGCGTCAACCCTTCTTTATAGAGCCGTCCGAGGAACTCGAGGCTCTTTAACGCCCGGGGATCGTCCAGGATCAACCGGCCACGCTCGTCGAAGTAGCCGCCTCCCTGTTGCTGAAGGAGGATCTCGAAAAGGCGGCCGTCGTTCCGCGGTCCGGAAAGGGGAAGGGCATAGGCGCCGGTCTTTTCTTTGATGATTTTCATCGTCCGGTAGTAGTCCTCCCAGGTGGCAAGAAGTGGTGCCACTTCCCCGGGGGACGAAGGCAAGCCGGCGGCGGCAAAAAGGTCACGGCGGTAAAAAAGAACCACCGGCGCACTGTCCCAGGGCATGGCGTAGACCCGGCCGCCGGAAGAGACGGCCGTCCATTTGTAGGCGTTGAATTTGGCCCGGTAAGGGGCAACCCGGGAGGTCAGGTCGAGCAGGCCGCCGGTTACGGCCATCGGCGCGACATGGCTGTCTTCCAGAACCACCACGTCCGGAAGGCCGATCCCGTTCGTGAGGGCCGGAGGGAGACGCAGATAAATATCGGCCGGAGCGAGGACCTTGAAAACCACCTTAATCTCGGGGTATGCGTGGGAGAACTCGGACAGGTTGGCCTTGAGGCAGTCCACGGCATAGACCCAACCCCAGACGGTAATGGTGGTGGTCTCGGCGGCTGGTTGGGCGCCCCAGGCCGAGAAAGCCACCGCGAAGATCAAGGCGATGGGTAAAACACGTTTGGTCACAGAGTCCTCCCTCACTTTTCCCTTATCTTTTTCGTGGTTCCCGCAAGATCGCGCCCGGTCGTGAATGGCGATCTGGATGGTGCGGTATTAGGGGTAAAGAACGAGCGCGGGTAATGCTCCCCTGAACACAAGCGTGCGGGAAAACCATCGTTTACGATTATTTATCCGGGCGAAGACGGGGGTGGCCATCAATCCGGGATTTCGTCTGAGCTTATAAACGCCCGCTCGCGGTCCCGGGCCGAACGGGTCAGACCGGCCAGTCCGGCCAGGTACTCGATGAGTTCACGTCGGCGAACGATACCGATGAAGATCCCCTCGTCGTCTACCACCGGGACGAAATTCTGACCTATAACCAGAGGGATGAGATCTTCCATCTCCGCGTCGATGCGGACAGGGGTATTCTGAACCCGGCGGGGGACCTCGGTTAATCGTACTTTTCCAGTGGCAGAAAAGTCCAGGCCAGGATCGTTTTTCATCTTCCGAAGAAGATCACCCTCGGTGATGGTACCCACGTAACGGCCTTCCCCATCGAGGAGGGGGATGGCGGTATAATGGTGATATTCCATCTTTTCCAGCGCCTGACGCATGGTGGCATGGCAGGGAAGCCAGACCACGTCTTTTTTGGGGATGAGGAAAAAGGCTACTTTCATCGACAGTCCCTCGTTTATCCCGAATTTCGATGCCCTGCTTTTCGCACTAAAGAGGCCGATTCAGGTCACACCCGCCGGATGATGATCCCCCCTCCGGACCTTTTCTA
>JAAYXC010000125.1 GCA_012516115.1 Bacillota bacterium
AACTCATCCTATTACGTCTAAAGACCGAGACCCTGAAGATCGTCGGCGAGACCTTCGGGCCCATCGTGGCGGTGATCACAAGCAAGATAGAGGCCGCGGTCTGGGACAGCAAACATCCACGCCCTTTCGGCTGATCCCTCCCATCGGGTCCGGCGGGCAAATGGGACTGGTCATCGACGCCGGTGGGATCGGTTGGGAGGCAACTTACGGCCACCCGGACTGGAAGCTCGGCCTCCAGTTACGGCGGCGTTGGGAGGGTGGTCTGGGCGCCGGCCTCGAGATAAGGGGGCGATTCTAAAGGCAAAAAGGAAGCAGGCCCGACCCGCGTTTCAGAACGCCGTTTTTTTACTCGTCTTCCTCTTCCCGGCTGGTCATATGGGCCAGGGCCACCACCCGGTCACCCTTCTCCAGCCGGATGATCCGCACGCCCTGGGTTCCCCGGCCCATCTGGGAGATGTCCTGGACCTTGGTTCGGATGATGATCCCGGCGGCGGTGACCACCATCAGACCATCGTCGGGCGCGACGATACGGGCCCCCACAATGGGTCCGTTCTTTTTGGTCAGTTTGACGGTCTTAATGCCTTTTCCGCCGCGGGCTTGCGTCCGGTACTCGGCCAGAGGCGTTCGCTTTCCGTATCCGTTCTCCGTGATCACCAGGAGGTCGGCGCCAGGTTGGGCCACGTCCATCTCCACCACCCGGTCGCCGGGTTCGAGGTCGATCCCTTTGACCCCGTGGGCCGCCCGGCCCATCGGGCGGACCTGGGCCTCCGGGAAACGGATGGCCTGACCGAGGGCGGTGACGAGCACGATCTCCTGTCGGCCATCGGTGAGCCGGGCGCTGATGAGCTCGTCCCCGGGATCGAGCCCGATGGCGATGATGCCGCCTCGGCGGTTGGTATCGTATTCCGTCAGGGGTGTCTTCTTGACCGTCCCGTTGGCGGTGGCGAAGAAAAGGTGCCCGCGGCCGTCGAAGCGCTTGACCGGGATGGCGGCCGTAACGCGTTCCCCCGGTTCAAGGGGGATCAGGTTGATGAGAGCCGTCCCGCGGGCCTGGCGACCGGCTTCGGGAATCTCGTGGGTCCGGAGACGGTAGACCCGGCCTTGGTTGGTGAAGAAGAGGATGTGGTCGTGGGTTTGCATGATATGGAGGTGTTCCACGAAATCCTCTTCCTTGGGGGCGATGCCGGTCACCCCGCGGCCGCCTCGACGCTGGTTACGATAGGCGCTCACCGGTTGACGCTTGATATAACCGAGGTGGGTAATGGTGACCACCATGTCCTCCTGGGGGATAAGGTCTTCCACGGCGAAATCGGCGTCCTCGTCGGGGAGGATTTGGGTCCGGCGCGGGTCGGCGAACTTCTCCTTGATCGCCAGGAGCTCCTCTTTGACCACCCCCATGATCTTCCGCTCGTCGGCCAGGAGGGCCTTGTAATAGGCGATCTTCTCCAGGAGCTCTTTATATTCGGCCTCGATCTTCTCCCGTTCCAGACCAACGAGTCGCCGGAGGGTCATGTCCAGGATGGCCTGTGCCTGCCGCTCGGAGAGACCGAAGCGGGCCATGAGCCGGTCGCGGGCCTCTTCGTTGGTGGCCGAGCTCTCGATGATGTTGACGACTTCGTGGATGTGGTCGATGGCGATGCGGAGCCCTTCGAGGATGTGCGCCCGGGCCTCGGCCTTTTCCAGGTCGAAACGGGTTCTTCTGGTGACCACCTCTTTCTGATGGTCGAGGTAAAGGAGGAGCGCTTCCCGCAGGTTAACCAGGCGGGGAGCGTTGTTCACCAGGACCAACATATTGACGCCGAAGGTCTCCTGGAGGGGGGTATGCTTGTAAAGTTGGTTTAAAACCACGTTGGGATTGACGTCGCGCCTGGTCTCGATGACGATGCGCATCCCGGTCCGGTCCGACTCGTCGCGCAGGAGGGTGATCCCGTCGACGATCTTTTCACGGCTTAATTCGGCGATGCGCTCGATGAGCCGCGCCTTATTGATCTGGTAAGGGATCTCCGTGATGACCAGGCGATGTTTCCCGCCGGAGAGGGGTTCGATCTGGACGCGGCCGCGCATAATGATGTTTCCGTGGCCTTTCCGATAGGCCTCGAGGATCCCTTTGCGGCCGACGATGAAACCGGCGGTAGGAAAATCCGGCCCCTCGATCACGGAGAAGAGCTCTTCGTCGGAAGCTTCGGGCCGGTCGATCAAGAGCACGGCGCCGTCGATGACCTCACCCAGGTTATGGGGCGGGATGTTCGTGGCCCAGGCCGGCGCGATTCCTTCGGAACCGTTGACGAGCAGGTTAGGGAAGCGCGCCGGGAGGACGGTGGGTTCCTCCATCGTCCCGTCGAAGTTCGGCATGAAGTCGACCGTTTGTTTGTCGAGGTCGGCCATGAGCCAGGTGGCAATGGGCGCCATCTTGACCTCGGTATAACGCATGGCCGCCGGTGGGTCGCCGTCGATGGACCCGAAGTTGCCGTGGCCGTCGACGAGGGGATAACGGAGGGAGAAATCCTGGGCCATGCGGACCAGGGTCTCGTAGATGGCCGCATCGCCGTGGGGATGGTAGTGGCCCATGACGTCGCCGACCACCCGGGCGGACTTGACGTAGCCTTTGTCGGGGGTGATACCCGCCTCGTGCATGCTGTAGAGGATACGACGGTGAACCCGTTTCAGACCGTCCCGGACGTCGGGCAGGGCCCGGCCCACGATTACGCTCATGGCGTAATCGAGATAGGATTTGCGCATCTCGTCGGTGATGTCGACTTTAACGATGATCCCGCTTACCGGCTCTGCCATGCTCACACCTCTAACTCTTTCCGCGGATTGGTCTCGTCCCCCACCATCTTACCCGAGTTCGTGCGTTCTGACAAGCCTGCGGACGAGGGTAACCCGGGACGAGGTGGTGGGAGCTCGGGAAAGGAGGGATCCCGGCGAAACGGGTGGTTTTTCTCCTGTTATCTTTTTCCCTTTTTTGCAGCGCCGCCTATTACACGACCGTGGTTCGGCGGGTGGCGACCGGACGCCGGAACCGGCCGGGTGGTGATTTCCTTACCCCGGCCGAGCGTCTGGCCCTGGCGCAGGAAGCCGCCATCCGATGCGGCCTTCCCGCATCGATGGTAGTAACGGCCGATCCACATCTCGTCCGGGGGGATTTTTTACCCGGCGGAGGGACGGAGATAGCCCTTGTAGCCGAGCTTTCTTCCCATAGCGGATTTCTGGTCCTCCTGGCGCCGACGGCCGATGGTTGGCGTCCCATCACCCACGTCGGGCCGGAGGAGCTCGGCGTTCCCACCTCCGTCGCCCCTCTTCTCATTCCCGGTCGCCACGGCGCAGCCTTGGTTCTGACGGACCTGGCGGACCAGATGGCCGGGGCCTTCTCCCGGCGCGAAGAATGCTCCGTCTTCGGGGTGAAGGATGGGAAGTGGCGACGGCTCTGGCGACGGACCATCGAGTCCGTGGCCTATTGGAACCTGGCCTGGGAGCGGCCACCCGGCGCCGGCTGGCGCGGCCTGGCCGGCCGGGCCGATTGGCGGATTGAAAAGGCCGGAGATGCTTGCCTGATCGCGGTCGCTTACCGAAACTCCCTCACCGAGGCCCCGGCCCAGGCGACCCTTCCGGAGGCCCATCGGTTCGTCCCCCGACGGCAAGTAACGGGCCGCGAAGAATACCGGTGGGACCCCGCGTACGATCTCTTCGTCCTGGGCTACGGCCGGATAAAAAACTCCCCCCGCCTTCTCGGACCCGACGCCCGACCGCTGGAACCACCGGTGCGTTTACTCCCCGGCCAGCGGGTGGCCATCCTGGCCGATGAGGCCACCACGCCCAAGGGGCTATCCGGGCGCGCATGTCTTCTCCGGGTTTACGCGGCGGGTCGGGAGGGCTTCCTCTCCCCCGCCGCAGTGGATCGGTCTTCCTCTTGAGACTCCTGCTCCCCGGATGGAAAACTCTAATCGTAAAGGGTAATCCCGGATTGATTTCCGTCCAGGAAAAGAATGAAATGTTTTTCCCGCCACCCAAGGCCGGCGAATCCCGTTTTCGCGGGAAGTTCTGGCGCCGTCCCTTCTCGGGCCCGGCGTTCCGGCGTTTTTCTGTGGGATAATCTTCCTTTCGCCCATGGACGCGGTCCACCGAACCGGTTGCCTTGACATCGTGCATCGGCCCGTGCTAAGATGATTTTGCCGGAGGAGTGTCCGAGTGGTTGAAGGAGGCGGTCTTGAAAACCGCTAGGTCGCAAGGCCTCGTGGGTTCGAATCCCACTTCCTCCGCCAGACTAGAAGCTAGAAGCTGGAGGTTAGAAGCTAGATTATCCAGCTTCCAGCCTCCAGTCTCTAGCCTCAAGAATCGGAGAGGTACCCAAGTAGGCCGAAGGGGACGGTTTGCTAAACCGTTAGCAGGAGCAATCCTGGCGCGGGTTCGAATCCCGCCCTCTCCGCCAGAGAATAAAAAAGTGGGCCTCGGGTCGCCAGACAAATCGAGTTGCCCACTTTATTTTTGGGATTTTTGGGGGCGTGAATCCACGCCTTTCTTAGTCATACCGGCCTTCAACTGGCTTCTTTCCTTTCGCCCGGACACATGCAGAGGTCGGCCTCCCGGTTCGCCATACTTCCCACATTAATTATTTTAGATATCGTCCCTTTTAGCGGCGGCGTGGACGGAGGTGCGGAAGGAATTTTCTTCGGTTCCGCCGTCTGCGTCCGCACGGATAAAAAGAAGGTCAGGAAATCTCCGAGGAAAGTTAACCGGTTGGCCAGATGATTCAGCGCCATCGCCTCGTCGGCGGGGGCCTTTTCGGCGGCGATGTTCAACCCGTCGGCCAAGAGGACGAGGCCGGCGGCCAAGGCCTCCAACCCATCGGCCGGCAACCTTATCCCCCCTTTTTTTGCCATCCTATGCGGATAAGTCTTCCCGTGAAGCGGGACGAAAGGGAAAAATGAAGAAGGGACCTGGCGGCCCCTTGCGGTAGAAATTGGATTATTTGACCTTGATCGGCACGTTCGTCGTCCGGGCCTCTTTGGTCTTGGGGATGTGGATGAAGAGCAGCCCGTCTTTCAACGTGGCCTCGGCCTTCTCCGCCTCCACCGGCAGCGGCAGCTGGAAGGTCCGGCTGAACTTACCGTACCACCTCTCCTGCCGCAGGCTTTCGGCCTAGGTCGGGATCTCCGGTGGATTAACCTCCCCGCTGATGGTAATGAAGCCGCGGTTGGTATTTATCTGGATGTCTTCGGCCTCCAGGCCCGGCACGGCCACGACCAAGATCAGTTCATCGTTGGTGGCATAGATATCCACCGGCGGTCCACCCGCCTCCGTCCACCCGGTCAAGGAAATACGCCCCAGGCTCTCACCCAAGAGCCGGTTCATCTCCCCCCCGGATCCGGTCGATCTCGACCAACGGATCGTAGAGCAAACGGCTGAGCGCATTGGCCATGGATCATGCCTTCTTTGCCGTTTTATTAGCACTAACTATCAATGAGTGCTGATTACATTACTATATTAACTTTTCCTCTTTTAGGTGCCAAGTGGCGAAAAAAGAGGAAAAGGACGATTATTTTACCGGATAAGGCAATAGAGCGATAAAAAACCATCCGTCCTCACTCGCGGGCGCCAAGACGGGATAAGAATACTTATTCTTCTCCGAGAGACGGGACCGCTTTAGTCGATCGATCCTGCGGCGAGTTTGTGAATAAGACGGGAGAGGCGGGCGGACGACAGGTAGGGGGCGAGACATGCTTCGAGCCGGCGGCGGGCGGTTTCGATCTTTAGGGATCTGACCTTGATCGGGCAGTGGCTTTCCCATGTCCGCCGGGTACACCAGACATATGTGTCCCAGTTCGGGTTCAGGTTGCGCCCGGGACCAAATACCGTTACCAGGAAACGTTCCTGTAAGCGGGAAAGAGTTTTTTTGACCTTGGCCGGACCGGCATGCGATAGGAATGCGATCTCGTCCACCGCCATAGGTCCTTGGTCAAGCAAATCGAACAGAGCCGCTTCGAGCTGCTGTATGGGCGGCCGATCGGGAACAAGGGCGGCGCATGCTTCATAAATCGGGATGCTAAGGTAGGTCGTCCGTCCATCCACCAGCCGGGATACATAGCATAAATGGGCAGATACCAGTTCCATGATCTCCGGCCAGCCGGCGCCCAGATCGATCACATTGGGAAAACGGGGTGTCGAGTTCAGCCGCAGTATACCGAGATCCTCCAACTTGGCAAGCAAGTTACGGGCTTCTAATGAAAGGCGGGCGCTGCCGATCTTCATTGCCGTGTCTCTACTCCCGATAAATCTGTGATTGTAATCGAGCTTTGCTCACCTCATGTGCTTTGCACAGAAACCATGAGCAAAAACCCACCCCGGCCAGGCCGATGCAGCCAGCAACCGTCCAGACAACCCAAAACGGGACGAACTCAGCCGCTGTGCCAGCGCCCGCCGTAGCCAGCATATATGGCACTGTGGAGACGATATACGACAGGGAAAACACTCGCCCCCGATAATCGCTCGGGAGCAAACGGTGAAATTCCGTGACAAACAGGATGTTAAACACGCCAAGCGCAAGGGCGATTATCATGCGCGCCACCACTAAAGTCAGGACATGTAGCCCCGTTCCAAACCACAGGACAGCGCAGGCGATGGCGGCCACGGAAACCTGCATGGCTCGATAAGGATGCGTTACGATCACGCGGGCCAATATCAAGCTGCTGAGCACCGCCCCAACCACCGACAAGCCTTCCACAAGCCCATACTGAATGACCGTTTTGCCAAGTTCATTTTTTATGTAAACTGGCAAAAGACTGACTGTTCCGCATACCAACGAGGCCACGGCCGCCAGCGTCATGCACACCATGATCCGGGGAGCGGCGCGGACGATATCAATCGCACTGCGTAGACTCTTTACTGTGCGCCCCAGAATTGAGCCATGTACAATCGCGGGGGCCGTAGGTGTGGTGGGCAAAATGCAACTCAATACCGCTCCCCCCCCAAAAAAGCCAACAGTCATAATAATGATGGATGCCCACCCTAGCTTTGCAATGAGCAAGGCGCTAAGGAATGAACCTGCCGCATATGCCGCGTTCGTTGTGAAGCTTGACACAGAATTGGCGCGCTGCAGATCCCCCTCATGCACTACCGTCGGTATCAGCGCGAAGTGGACGGCGGAGAACACCCGCGCCAAAATGGACATTAGCAATGTCGCGGAAATAA
>JAAYXC010000126.1 GCA_012516115.1 Bacillota bacterium
ACCTTATCAAGCGCTTTTATCCCATCCCCGCCGAGCTCGTCAACTGGGGGGGAGAAAACCTCCTCGAGATCCGACTCTACGGCGAACACGCCACCGGCATCTCCGAACCGGTCTTCATCCGTCGGGCCTCCACCGAGGCCGAGCAGCGCGCCATCGTGGCCTTCGACGACGAAGGGGCCTACCTGGCCGACCTGCGCAATCTTCCCGAAGCGGACCTCGAGGTCGAGGTCTTCCACGACGAACTCCGGCTCGAACCGGGCGGTCAGGGTTTGCTCCATCTACGTCTGCGGAATATCGGCTCCGGATTGGCCTTCTTCATCGGCCTTTCCCTGCGGGGTCTCGACGATGCCGCCAGTCTTTTCTTCTCCGATAACTACTTCGCCTTGTTCCCCGGCCAAGAGAAGACCGTCCTCGTAAAGGTGGTCAACGACCGCAGGCGTCCGGGCGCTCGCAGGGTATGGTTCGAAGTCCACGGTTGGAACGTCCCGAAGAGGAAGGTGGAACCCGTCCTCGAGCTGATCCTGAACTAAGGGCCGGTAGGATAAGTCGCGAAATGAGGCAATCTCGATCGTAATACCAAGGAGATGTGAAGTACGTTGGCCGATCTTTTGGAGAGAATCAACACCATCCTCACCATGGAATTCGCGTCCCTTGAAGATCTGCTCGCCTTCTACCGGGAGGTCTTACCGGCGCGCACCGCCGGGTATCACCAGGAAGAGGTCGGTCCGGTCATGCCCCATAACCGTCCGGGCGAGGCCGAGAAGTTCGTGCGGAAGATCTTCACCCTGGGCGAACATACGGTAGACATGTCGGCCGGCCTCGACTGGTACGCCGCGGCCGAAGGAGATCTGGAGTGGAACGGCGGGCTGGTCCGCCACGGGTATTTCACGCTCTTGGCGGAGGAATACAGAAAGACCGGTGACGAACGCTACGCGGCGACCATCGTCGAGCACATGTTAGATTATATCGAGCGGGTGCCGCCGTTCGATCCGACCGGCAAGCCGTATCTGGAATACAAGAAGTCCACTTGGCGTCCTTTTGAAGTGGCGGCGCGGGCGGCGGAGACATGGCCCGAAGCCTTGGGTAAGATAATAGGTAGTAAGAGCATGACGCCCGAGGCTTGGGCCAAGATCCTCCTTGCCACCCACGAACACGGCCGGTTCCTTGCCCTTCATCACTGGAAGACCGGGAATCATGCCTGCTTAGAGGTGGCCGCTCTCGGCCTGCTCGGTATCTTTTATCAGGAATTCAAGGAAGCGGAGGAGTGGCGGGAATACGCGTCGAGGTTTCTGCTCGAGATCTGGCCTCGTCAGTTCCATGCCGACGGTTATACAAGGGAGATGTCCGGCGGCTACCATTGGGTGGCGATGCGCGGTTTCTTCACCTTCTACGAGGTTGCGACGCGAAACGGCTTCGCCGCGCTCTTTTCGCCTGTTTATCGCGAACGTCTGGTCTTAAACGCTTTGGCCGAGTTCAAGCAGAGCAAGCCGGATTACTCCGTACCGGTGACGAACGATTCCAACACGGGCATCAACCGCAAGGAACAGTTAGCCCGGATCTGTTCCCTCTTGCGCCTGCCCGAGGTCGAATATCGACTCACGGGCGGCAGATCCGGTCGGAAACCGGATTTTACTTCGTGTTTTCTCCCCGAGGCCCGCATCGGGATTATGCGCAGCGACTGGACGGATGAAGCGCGCTATCTTTTCTTCGACATGGGCCCTTGGGGCGAGAACCATATGAACGAGGACCAGCTCTCCGTCGAGGTCTCGGCCTATGGACGAAAGTTCTTGGTCAACTGCGGCCGTTGGCGTTACACGACCAGCCCGGACGCCCCCTGGATGGCCCGGGCCAAGTACTTCAAGACTACGGCCGCCTGTAACTCCGTACTGGTGGACGGTTACTGCCAGGTCCCCGGCGATGCCGAGGGTTACCTGCGTATCCACGATGGATATGATTATGCGGAGGGCCTTTTCGCCGCCGGTTACGGCCGGGAGGCGGAAGAACTGGATGAGGCGATGTTGCGCGAAAAAGGCACGGGCCATCGTAAGGTGTGCCTGGTCAAAGATGTCGTGCACAAACGGCAGATCATCTTCGTTAAACCGGATTTTTGGATCCTCAGGGACACCATTACCGGCCCGGGGGAACACGAAGCCGAACAGGTTTGGCATTACTACGAGGGCGAGGTCCGTGCGGCGGACGGGGCCATGGTAACCGACTTCCCCGACGCAAACTTGGTATTGATATCGTTAGGCGATGGACCGGTCGAGAAGCTCGTCTTCGTCGGGGCGGAGGAGCCGTGCCGGGGATGGCACTGCCCTTCCTACGATCGGATGCGGCCTACGCCGGAACTCTCCTTCAAACAGAAAGGGACGGGCAGGATCGTCTTTCATACCCTTCTGTTCCCGGTGAAGGGGCGGATCGCCGCCCTGCCCGTCTTCGAGGTGACAACCCGGGGCTATAGGGTTCGTTATTTGAACCGCCAATGGGAAGTTTTGGCGCCCTCCGAGGGTGAATGGAGCCTGGTATAATATACCAAAGAAGCCGTTTACGATCGCGGGGGAGCGTCCCCGCCGAGAGTGGCGAGGAGCTCGTGGAGTTTCTCTTCGGTCGGTGGTTCGGCCTCGGCCGCCAGGCACAGATGGAAGCTTTCACCCCGAGCCCGTAGCTCGCGCAGTAACGGATGAAACTCGGGAGAGAGAAGCCGGTGGAGACCGCCCCGGAACATCATTACGGCCGCCTCCGCGCGGCGCAGGGCGTTCGCAGGGGAATCGGAGGCGAGCAGGTTTGCAAGGGAAAGACCCAAGCCTATCGCCTCCGTGTGCAACCAGCGGTAGAGGCGGAGCAATTCATCGGTGCTGGCCTTGGGATCTTCCAGGATTAGCTTCAGGCGATGCTTTTGGGCCTCGGCCGCTGCTTCCCGGAGACGGGTGAGGGCTTCCCGCCGCTCGGCGGCGGCGAGGCGAAGCGGCGAAGAATGGTCCAGGGCCAGGGAGAGTTGGGTCGCGCCGAGGTCTCTGGCCCGGACGGCGGCCTTCTCTACCCGCCTCGGCCACCCTTCGGGACCGTCGCCTTCGGTGAGAAGGATTCTTTTGACCATGCCCATCACCGAATTGAGCTCGGCCTCTTCGACCTCTATGCCCGCTACCGGAGGATTTTCAAACCCCCTTGGCCATTGCCGGAGGAGATCGGCGCCGAGGATCAAAGCCGACGGTTCTCCGCGATGGGCCAAGATGGCGTTTTTGGCCTGGTTCACGAGGGGAGGGCACCCGCGTAGGAACCGGCCGAGATGGCGATAAGGGTAAGCACAGTTTCCGTAGAGGATGACCCTTTCTGCTCCGGTCAGATCCGGGGGATTCTCGTGCAGACCGACCACGACCGCGACCGGAGTGATATTGGCGAAGGAACGATCTCTTTTGGCCTCCTGGATGCCCGCGCCGAGGGCCCGGCGGCAGGCCTCGCAGGTCTTTCCGGCGAAGACGCGGACCCGTTCTCCTCCCGCCTCCAGGCTGGTGGGCGTTAGCATAAGGTGCAGTTCGGCGCCGAAAGAGGCCGGGGATTCTCCGCGGATCTCTATATCCGCCAAATCGATCGGTCCGAGTCCACGCTCGTGCGCTTCGACCAGATAATCTATCTCGTGCGGGGCGAAGCCGACGCAGGTGGCGGCTACCGCGTCGGCGGCCACCGCATTGTCCGCCGCCATGATCAGATTGGTCGTTTTGGGTGTACCCGTCCCGGGAAAGTTCCCTTCCATGCTGACTATGGCATCGCTGATCACGAGATCGCTGGGACGGTGATAGTTTAGATCGACGATCGCCCCCGCGAGTCCGTAGGCATGGACGTGAAGGGTGGCGTTGCCGGGCAAAAGGCCCATGAGGTTTTTCATGGCATTGGAGATCATGGTCAACTGATGGGTACGAAGCCCCGGTACGTTGATAAAAACATCGCATTCGTCCACGAGGTCGGGGAGGGGTATGGGGGCGGTGAGATGCCTTGCCCCCAGAAGAATACGGTTTCTCTGGGGCAACTCGTCGGCGCCGATCACCCGGGCGTAGTGGTGAATCTCCGGATAAGCGCGAAGGTGGTCATAGATCCAATGCGTCCGTTCGACCACGGTCACCTCCCCTCCCGCCTCGTGTGCGAGTCTGGCCACGGCCACGGCTACCCTAGGATCCGTGATCCGTTCCAGAGGAGCGGGCGCGGGGAGGAACATATTCACCTTTACCAGGACACGATCTCCCGGTTTGACAAAACGGCCTATCCCCCCGAGAAGGTCTACGGCTTCTTTCACCGCTTTAAAAACATCGTTGTTGTTCACCTTTACGAGACTTACTTTTGCCTTCACCTTTTCTTACTCCCTTCAAGTTTTTGGTGGGCGCTCTTATAAGCCGGGGGGCTGGCCAACAGAAATTTTCACCGTGGCCGGCAGGGAATACGTGATAGATATCGAATTAGATAACACGAGTAATCATAAAATGAATCGCCATCGATGATGGATCAAAAGTTTTCGGGGTTTGTTTGGTGCTGGCCAAAATAGATGACTCGTGTCTAGCTATTAAAATATTAAAACAAACGGAGGGGTGATGTCCAGTCTGGATCCGAGAGTCGTATCCACCGGTTTAATCGGAAAACAAAGGGAGGTCAATGAGGATGATGCGGAGGGTCAGGTTAGAAGTCATTTTCACGGTGGGCTTGATTCTGTGCGGTTTGCTTCTGACAGGCCTTATCTCCCACGCCTTGCCCTTCACGGATGACTTTGACCGGGCGGAACCGGGTAAGTCCCCCCCGCAGTGGCAGGACGAAGGCGATGTCAAAGCCGTCTGTACCGTCGTGGATAAGAGTGTGCTCGAACCGCACTCCCCGCCTTACTGTCTTCGCATGGTAGACGATAGCCCAGGAGCGGCAGCCCAGGTCAGCAGGCTCTTCCTGGATCAGGCGAAAGGGGTGCTTACCTTTGCCTTCTACATTCCCTCCGATACTCCCGGCGACTTCTATTGCACCCTGGTGAAGCAAGGCGAGCGGGTAATCGACATTAGTTTCAGCAGCGGTGGCAACGTTAAGTATCGTGATAACTCAGGAAGTCTTAAAGAGACGGGCAAGAAGTATACCCAAGATGCATGGCATGTAGTAGAACTTCGCTGGGATGCGGAAAGAGGAACCTATGCCTTTACCGTAGATAACGAGGAATGCTTTGAAGGCCCGATGATCAAGAAAGTTGCGCCGGAACGTTTGGTATTTAAGCTCGGGGCCAGCAACAAGGTTGGTCAGATCGGTTATGTTGATACCGTAGTCGTTAAGGAATAATAAATAAGATTTTTCTGACTGGATTAACCGATCCGTTTCGCTCCCTAAGCCCGCCGGGCTTTATATAGAGCCGAAGCCCCTGCAACGGGGACCGGGAGAGAAAGGAGGTGTGATCGAAGTCTTGCTTTTCCCAAAGAGAGCGGGGCGTGGTCCGAAACGGAACCGGGAGAGTTTCCGGTCTGCCCCGCGCCATGGAGGCTCTGAAGAAAGAAGAAGGGGGATTGTTATGAAGAAGGTACTCACGTTGGTTTTGGCCTGTGTCTTCGTCTTCACCCTGGCCGCGGTGGCCAGCGCGGATTTCTCGATCAGTGGGCAATTTATCGCTAAATATCATACCCTTAATGAGAGCCCTTACTTTGACACCAGCAAGTGGCGTTTCGAGACCGCCAGTGACAGCAGCGATACCAGCCGCATTGAACTCCTCGTGAAGGGGACTTATGGTAATGTCACGGCCGACTTCAAAGAACGGTTCAGGCTGGCTGATAACGCCAATACCACCGGAGATCTAAAGGTAGAAGGTCGGACGGCAAACATCTTCTACAACTTCAGCAACCAACTGAGCGCCGGCCTGACCTGGGATAAGTCGGGCGACACCGCCTACCAGGTCTACCAGTCGCCGATCATCCCCGACCTCCAGTGGGAGTACATCGACCTGGCGGGCACGGAACTCTATGCCGTGGTCAAGATCAACACCGGCGACCTGGCGGCCACCGTCATCAGCCCCATGATCGAGTACAACTCTACTGCAGGAAAGAGCGTTTTGGGTTCCGTCATGGGCGGCTTTACTTACAACCTCGATCCGATGTTCATTGCCGGCGCGGCGAAGGCCGTCTACGACGCCTCCAACGACAACTACTACTATGTCCTCCAGCCGAGCGTTATGTATGCCTTAACCGACGAGATCCAGGTCGGCGGCGAGGTCTATTACAATAGCAACGACACTGCTTTCGTAAAGAACGCGGTCGGTGTCGGCGGCCTCTACAAGTCGAAGGACGTCATGGTTAACGGTGGCGTCTACTACGACCTCGACGCCGAGGACATCGGCGCGTACGCTCTGGAGGCCGAGTACACCGGCGTGGCGAACTTCAAGTTCTATGCCTACTACTACTATAACAACCTCATGTACACTGAAGGCACCAAGGAATACGGCTTCTTGAAGTACATCGATGACGACGAGACGAAGTTCTACGTCAGCACCCCCGGCAACAGCAACAAGGACTCCATCGAGGCCGGTGTGACCTACTACCTCGACCCGAAGAAGATGGCCTGGATCGACGTGGCCTACTGCAAACTCGACAGGCAGTGGTACGAGATCGAGTTCGGCGT
>JAAYXC010000127.1 GCA_012516115.1 Bacillota bacterium
CCTCTTCCCTTTGCAGGAACTAGCTTCCATGCGTCGAAATCATTTACTCGATATTCTGAATTGATTGATGGGGGGCGGTTTCGATGACATCCGCGAACCAGGGCGAAAAACAAAGACCCGTTCGTCGGCTAAAAGCCCTCGGGCAACATTTTTATAAAAATCCCCGCCTCGGCATACCGGTCCTCGTCCTCGTCCTGGCCTTGCTCTACGCCGTGGTCGGCATCACCAATAATCCATTACGGCTCGTAAAAATGGAGCCGGAGGGAGAGATCGGGGTCAAGTCCAACCTTACCTTCTATTTTTCCCGGCCGGTGGTATCCGAAGAAGAAGTCGGCCGGCTCGCGGTCTCGGAGAAGATCGTCTTCGATCCGCCCCTGCCGGGCAAGATCCGCTGGGAAGACCAAAAGACCCTGAAGTTCTTCCCGGAAGCGCCCCTTTTACCTTCGACGCGCTACAGCGTGAAGATCGCCAAAGACATCTCGACGTTGAAAGGCGTCTCCCTCACCGGCAAGCGCACCCTGGAATTCACCACCGAGCTTTTCCGGATCGAGCAGGCGAACCTCGGCTTGACCTACGAGCCCCAGACCCGCAAGGGCCTGGTGCTGCAGGGACGAATCATCTTCAACCACCCCGTCGACCCGGAGGAACTCCGCCGCCATCTTGTGCTGCGCTTCACCGACGACGGGACGGCCGTCGGGCATAACCTCCGCCTGGAGAACGAGGGCCGCGAGGTGGCGATCACAAGCGAACTCCTCCAATACGGGAAAAACGCCCGCCGGATCGAAGTGGCCCTGCCGGAAGGTTTTCGTTGCCGCGGCGGTAAGATCGGGCTTCGCGACCGTTTCGTGCGGATCGTAGATCTCCGCGAACGAAGGGCCTTAAGGGTGGCCGATCTCGAGACTTCCACCGAAGGAAGGACTTGCACCCTCATCATCCACTTTTCCGAACCGCCCGATCCCGCGGCCCTGGAGAACTTCATCGTCCTCCGGCCGGAACTGGACTTCGAGATCACCGTAGAAGGAGAGAAGGCCATCCTCTCCGCCGACCGTTTTACGACCGGTGGCACTTACGAGGTGATGATTAAGGAGGGTCTCCCCGCCTTGAACGGCGACCCCTTGCCGCGGGAATTTAAAAAAGAGATCACCTTCCCGGATCTCGAACCGAGCATCGGCTTTAATTCACCCGGCCGTTATCTTTCCAGCCGGGGCCATCTCAACCTGGGGCTCGAGACGGTGAACGTGGATAAGGTCGAACTTGAGATCGCCAAGATCTATGCCAATAACCTCGTCACCTTCCTCCACCGGGTCGAGGAAGACGGCTGGTGTTACAGTTACGAACTTCCACGACTGGGACGAATAGTCGGCTCCCGGACCATCGAGATCGACGGGGGAAGGAACAAGGTCATCACCACCCCGATCAACCTGGGAGAATTCCTGAGCGATCAGCGTAAAGGCCTTTTCCAGGTGACGGCCCGCGACCCGGAAGCCCGCTGGTTGACCGCGACGAAGATCGCCATCATCACCGATCTCGGCATCCTGGCCAAGTTCGGCGCGGACGACCTCGTAGTCTGGGTCAACTCCCTGGATACCCTGGCGCCCTATCCGGGGGTCCGGGTGAGCCTGATGAGTTATAACAACCAGGAGGTCGCGGCCGGTTATACCGATGAAAACGGCCTCGTCACCTTCACGGGAATCCGGAAAAGTCTCGCCGATTCCCGGCCTTATCTCATCCTCGCCGAATGCGGGGAAGACTTCTCCTTCGTCTTCGTCTACCTGGATGAAGCCCGCATCGAGACCACCGATTTCCCGGTGGAGGGCCGTCCCCATCTGCGGGAGGGTTATGAGGCTTACCTCTACACGGATCGCGGCGTCTTCAGGCCCGGAGACACGGCCAATATCGCCGCCATCGTGCGTGGCGCGGAGGTGGCCGTGCCACCGGAATTCCCGCTGCGGCTGGAGATAATCGGTCCCGACGGCATGGTCTTCCGGGAGTATGCCGGCAGTACCGGGACCAACGGCTTCGCCGCCTTCAGGCTGGAGATCCCCGACTACGCCAAGACCGGCCGGTACTCCGCCGTCCTCTATGCGGCCAAGGAACCCATCGGACGGTGCACCTTCAACGTGGAAGAGTTCATCCCCGACCGGATCAAGGTGGAAACCACCACGGACAAAGAGGAATACGGGCCCGGGGAGATGGCCACCATCGGCGTGCGGGGGAGCACCCTCTTCGGTCCCCCGGCCGCCGGCCGTCGGGTGGAACTCACCGTGCGGCTCGAACCGATGCCTTTCAGCCCGCCGGCTTACCGTTCCTTCAGCTTCGGCGATGCCACCCTGGACTTCCACGCGCTCGAGAAGAACCTGGGCCAGGATGAACTCAACGAAGAAGGGAAAGCCGCGTTCAAGTTCACCTTCCCCCACGACCTCCGGCCGCCCGGAGCCATCCGGGCGATCTTCCAGGCCACCGTCACCGAGGAGGGCGGCAGGGCGGTCACCAACTACAAGACGGTCGTCTTCCACCCGTACCAGGCCTATTTGGGCCTGAAGACCCCCGAGGAAGAATATCCCACCCCCGGAAAGGATTATCCCTTCCGCCTGGTGGAGGTGGACCGGGAAGGCCGGCCCGTGAAAGGGGCCGAGATCGAGGTGACGACCTATGCCGTCACCTGGAACTCCATCTACCGCCGGGCTGAGGAGGGCCGTTACACCTAACAGAGCGAACGCCAGGAGAAACGCCTCGCCGTGGACAAGATCCGACTGCCCAACGGCGAAGGGACCTACCTCTACCGGCCGCCTTCCTGGGGTTGTTATAAACTGGTCTTCTCCGACCCCAAGACGGGCGCCCGCGCCGTCCGCGAGATCTATGCCTACGGCTGGGGTTATTCCCCCTGGGCCATGGACCATCCGGACCGCGTGCAGCTGGACCTGGACAAGAAGGTCTACCAAACCGGAGAGACGGCCACCCTCCAGATCAAGGCGCCCTTCGCCGGCCGGGCCCTGGTGACGGTGGAACGGGAGAAAGTTTACGATGCCTACAGCGTGGAGCTGAAAGAGAACACGGGTATCATCTCCATCCCGGTGAAGGAAAACTATAAGCCCAACGTCTACGTTTCGGTCCACCTCATCCGCGGGATTAAGCTCCTCGACAAACGGGCGCCCGCCCGGGCTTTCGGCACCATCCCCCTTTCGGTCGACTGCCGCGAGCACCGGCTGAAGGTGACCATTAACGCGGCGAAAGAGTACCTACCCAACCGGACCGTGGAGGTGGAATTGGCGGTGGAGGGCGGCGGAGGCGAGACCCAACTCACGCTCGCCGCGGTGGATGAGGGCATCTGCCAGCTCACGGAGTTCGTCACGCCGGACCCCTGGGAGTTCTTCTACGGCAAGCGCGCCCTAGGGCTTGAGACCTACGACCTCTACGGCATGCTCCTGCCGGAAGTGGCCCCGGTGGAGACCAAAGATAGCCCCGCCGGAGACGAAGAGATGGATAACATCAGGCGGCGGAACCTGAATCCCGTGGCCATCCGGCGGGTCAAACCGGTCTCGCTCTGGTCCGGGGTGCTGAGGCTCGATGCCGCCGGCAGAACCCGGGTGAAGCTCGATCTGCCCCAGTTCAACGGGACGCTCCGCCTCATGGCCGTGGCGGTCTCGGGTACGCGCTTCGGTTCGGCCACCGAGAAAGTGCTCGTCCGCGACCCTATCGTCCTTACTTCCACTTACCCACGGGTTTTGGCCCCGGGCGACCGGACGGAGATCGCGGTGGGCGTCTTCAACGGGACCGGACGCCAGGGCGATTTCAACCTGGAATTGCGCGCCGAGGGGCCGGTGAGGATCTCCGGTTTCGCCAAGAAGAAACTGACCTTGGCCAAAGGCGAGGAGAAGATGGTAACCTTCGCCGTGGCCGCCAAAGAGGAGGCCGGAACATGCCGCTTCGTGCTGAAGGCCTCCGGTAACGGAGCCACGACCACGGAGACGACCGAACTCTCCGTACGTCCGGCCACCCCCGCCGTTACCGCCGGTTTCGCCGGGAGCGTCGCGGCGGGTAAATCCGCCATCATCGAACTGCCGGGCGGATGGGTCCCGGGGACGGCCCGTTATTCGTTGACCCTCTCGCCGCTGCCCATGATCGAGTTCACCGGCAGACTCCGTTACCTGCTCGGTTATCCCTACGGTTGCGTCGAACAGACCACCTCCAGGGTCTTCCCTCTGCTCTATTTCGCGGATCTGGCCGGGGCGGCGGACCCCGCGTTCCTGGCGGCGGGCAGAGCCGAAACCTACGTGCGCCAGGGAATCGAAAAACTCCAGTCCATGCAGTTGCAGGACGGCAGCTTCAGCTTCTGGCCGGGCACGGACTACGTCTCTCCCTGGGGATCCATCTACGCCGCCCATTTCCTGGTGGAGGCGCGTAAGGCCGGGTATATCGTGGCGGACCGGATCTACGATCGCATGCTGACTTGGCTTGAGACCATGAGTCGCAAGACCATCGAGGGGCCCGTGAGCCGGCAGTTGCGGGTTTACGCCCTCTATGTCCTGAGTTTGGCGGGCAAGCCGCAGTTATCCAGCATGGCCTTCATTAAGGGACAACAATTGTCCCAGCTCATGCCGGACTCCCGGGCGCAGCTGGCGGCGGCCTATTACTACGCCAACGACCGGCAGACCGCCCGCGAGATCCTGCCCAATACCTTCGCGGCCTACACCGGGAAGAGGGAAACCGGGGGGAATTTCAACTCCGCCGTGAGGAGCGACGCCATTATCCTTTCCGTGCTGGCCGATCTCGATCCTTCGCACCCGGCCGTGCCGAAGCTGGTGGAACGCCTGGTGGACGCGATCCGGATCGACAACTGGGGGACGACGCAGGAGAACGCCTTCGCCCTCATGGCCCTGGGCAAGCTCCTCCACCGGAAGGAGGCCGCCGATTACACGGGAGAGGTTCTGCTTAACGGCAAGGTCATCGCCGTCTTCGACGCTAAAGGGACCAAACGCCTCGGCGATCAACGCCTGGGCGAGGGGAAGATCGCCATCAGGGTGGAGGGCGTCGGCGAATGTTATTACTACGCCGAAGCGACCGGCGTGCCCGAAAAGCCCCCCGCCGCCGCAAGCCACGGGCTCAGGGTGGAACGGGAGTTTTTCGACCGCCACGGCCGCACGCTGGATCCCGAGCGGATCCGCCAGGGCGACCTGGTGGTGGTGGGGCTTACCATCGAGACCGAGGAGGATAACGTGAAAAACGTCGTCCTGGTCGATCTCCTCCCGGCGGGACTCGAAATCGAGAACCCCCGGCTGGCGACGAGCGCCGAACTCGGTTGGGTGAGCGAGAAGTCGTTTACCCCCACTTACCTCGATATCCGCGACGACCGGCTCATCGTCTTCGCCGATTTCGGCCGGGCCGGTACTTATCGTTTCTATTATGCCGCCAGGGCCGTCTCCCGGGGCACTTTCGTCCTGCCCTCGCTCCGGGCGGAGTGCATGTACGAACCGGAGGTCTACGGAGTCACCTCCGGCGGAAAGGTGAGGATCTCGGACTAGAGAGGTATGTTTTTGGATCCCTTCTCCCGCGGAGACGCCGAGAAATCAAGCCCTCAACGTTGCGCCTTTGCGCCTCTGCAGGAGAATTTACGTTCGACTTTCGCTGTGGGGTGAAGTCGGCTTGATCTCCAGGGTTCCCGGTCCGGTTTTAGCGCGGAACATGCTCTTAAAGGTAGAGGAGCTCTTGCGCGGGCTCTCGCCGAAGGGGAAACGGGCCTGGCGCCTCTTGCTCGTCCTCCTCGTTTATTTGGCCGCCAAGGCGCTGGCCTGGCTCATCCCGCTGCCCGGGCCGGCCCTCTTCCGTCCCTCCGCCACCCTGGTCTACGACCGCCAGGGCCGGCTGCTCCACGCCTTCCTCGCCGCTGACGGGAGGTGGCGCATCAATACCCCGCTTCGCGAGATTTCGCCCCACCTGCAGCGGGCCGTCCTGGGGTATGAAGACCGGTGGTTCTACTGGCACCCCGGGGTAAATCCCCTGGCCCTTCTCCGCGCCCTGATCCAGAACGCCCGCGCGGGCCGGATCGTCTCCGGTGGCTCCACCATCACCATGCAGATCGCGCGGATGATGGAACCGAAACCCCGGACGCCGGCGGCTAAAATCCGGGAGATCCTCCGCGCCTTCCAGCTCGAACTACGCTACAGTAAGCGAAAACTCCTGGAGATCTACTTCAACATCGCCCCCTACGGCGGGAACATCGAAGGGGCGGCCGCCGCGGCCTGGATCTACTTCGGGAAGGAAGCCTCGCAGTTGAGCCTGGGAGAGGCGGCGCTGCTGGCGGCGCTCCCCAACTCGCCCACGATGGCGCGGCCGGACCGGAACCCGGCGCAGGCCAAGGCCGCGCGGGATCGGGTTTTACGGCGCTTGCTCGCGCGGAGGATCATCACGAAGAAGGAGTTCACGGAGGCTTCCTCCGAAGAGATACCCGAAGGACGCCATCCCCTGCCGCGCCTGGCCCCGCATTTCTGTGTCGATCTCCACCTGGACCGTCCGGGGGTGCCCAGGCTTTACACCACGCTGGACCTGCGTCTCCAGGCCATGGCCGAAGACCTCCTCCGCCTCCATCTCCGGGACCTCAGGAAAGAAGGAATCACCAACGGGGCCATCGTGATCCTGGAGAACGAGACCCGGGCCATCCTGGCCCTGGTGGGCTCCGGCGACTTCCACGACGCCGCCCATGCAGGCCAGGTCAACGGGGCGAGGGCCCTGCGTTCGCCCGGTTCTGCCCTGAAGCCCTTTATCTACGCCCTGGCGCTGGAAAAGGGGCTCATCACCCCGGCCCATTATGTGGAGGACGTGCCAATGGATTTCTCCGGTTATGCGCCGGAAAACTACGACCGCACTTACAGTGGGATCGTCTCGGCCCGGGCGGCTTTGGAGCGGTCGCTTAACCTGCCGGCTATCGCGCTGGAGCAAGCCCTGGGGAAGGAAGGCCTCTACGAACTCCTGCGCCGGGCGGGGATCAGGGGGCTTAGGCCCCGGCATTCTTACGGCCTGGCCATCGCCATCGGCGGGGTGGAGATCACCCTGGAAGACCTCACCGCCCTCTACGCCATGCTGGCCGACGGCGGACGTTACGCCCGACCGCGACAACTGCTGGATGAGCCGGTCGCGGCCGGCATCCGGCTCCTCGACCCCGGGACGGCCTATATCATCACGGATATCCTCACCGGCCTGCGGCGCCCGGATCTCCCCACCTGCTGGGAATTCTCCTCCCTGCCCCGGGTGGCCTGGAAGACCGGGACCTCTTACGGACACCGGGACGCCTGGAGTATCGGCTATAATCCCCGTTACACGGTGGGCGTCTGGCTCGGGAACTTCTCCGGTCACGGGGCCAGGAACCTGATAGGAGCGGAGGTGGCGGCGCCCATCCTTTTCGAATTGATGAACTCCCTCTGCCGGGGAAAGCAGATCCCCTGGTTCACCAGGCCGGATACCGTCGGGGTCCGGAAAGTTTGCGCCTTAAGCGGTCAATCGCCCGGGCCTTACTGTGAAGAGCTGGTAGAAGAGCTCTACCTCCCGGATAGATCGCCCGTCACCGTTTGCCGCCTCCATAAGGCGGTGGAGATCGACGCGGCCACCGGCTACCGGCTACCGCCGCACTATGCCGGGGGACGAAAAACCCGCCGCCTGGTCTACATCGACTGGCCACCGCGGGTAGCCTCCTGGTACGCGTCCCTCGGGCTGTCGACGGACAGGCTCCCCCCGCTTTCCCCCGTCTGCCAAGACCCGATCCCCGGTGCACCGCCCGTCATCCGCTCGCCCTCGCGCGATTGCACCTATCGCCTCCGGGAGGGCATCGCCCCGGAGTATCAAAAGATCTGTCTCGAGGCCTCATCCGGCAATGAGGTACGCAAACTCTACTGGTTTTTGGACGGCATCTTGGTGGCCACGGTTAAACCGGGGGAGAGGGCCTTCATCCTGCCGATAGTGGGGAAACACCGCCTGATCTGCCAGGACGACCTGGGTCGGACGGCGGAGATGGCACTGGTGGTGGAGGAGTAGGGATCG
>JAAYXC010000128.1 GCA_012516115.1 Bacillota bacterium
GAGGGAGATCGATCCAGAGACGTGGCGTTTTCTCTTCACCGAAGACAAGTCGAAAGAATATTCTCTTTGTTTCTTTGTTCGCGGTCATAACTATAAATTCCTTGGGTTAATACCTACGAATCTCCATCTATTTGGTGTCGAGGATGGAGGAACTGTTTTTCTTTTTGGCACGGACGATATGGGCCGAGACGTATTTTCGCGTACGATCTGCGGCGCTCGTGTCTCACTCTTCGTCGGTCTCGTCGGCGTAGCACTCAGTTTCGTGCTGGGCATCGTGATCGGCGGCATCTCGGGTTACTTCGGCGGCAAGACCGATCTTATCATTCAACGTGTAATCGAGTTCCTCATCTCCATCCCCACTATTCCGATCTGGATGGCTTTGAGCGCGGCTTTGCCCCCGCATTGGTCACCGGTCAAGGTCTTCTTTGGCATCTCGATCATTCTCTCGTTCGTCGGCTGGTGCGGCATTGCCCGCGTAGTACGGGGAAAATTCCTTGAATTACGCGAAGAAGACTTCGTCACAGCGGCCAGGTTGGCGGGGGCGACCGATGCGACAATTATCTTTCGCCATCTTGTGCCCTCGTTCATGAGCTATCTGATCGTTCAGTTAACCCTCTCCATCCCCGGGATGATCTTGGCAGAGACCGCCTTGAGTTTTTTAGGATTGGGTATTCGACCGCCGGCCGTGAGCTGGGGTACCCTACTCAAGGGAGCGCAGAACATCAGCGCCATCGCCCTCTACCCTTGGCTCTTGATCCCCGCCATCTTCGTCATTGCTACGGTCTTGGCCTTCAACTTCCTCGGCGACGGTTTGAGGGATGCGGCCGACCCGTACAAATAAGAGATTTAACCATCCATGATTGGGGTGAAGGGCAAGTTGAGCGCGGAAGTTTTACTGGAAGTGAAAGATCTAAAGACATATTTCCATCTAGATGAGGGTGTCCTTAAGGCTGTTGACGGAGCGAACCTCACCGTCAAGCGGAGGAAAGTCCTCGGCCTGGTCGGTGAATCGGGTTGCGGGAAGAGCGTGGCTGCTCAATCGATCCTCCGAATCGTGCCTTCTCCCGGTCGGATCGTCGGCGGTCGGATCCTTTTCTATCGAGGAGAGGATGCGCTCGATCTTGCGACCCTCGATCCTTTTGGCGACGAGATCCGGAATATCCGAGGGCGGGAGATAGCCATGGTTTTCCAGGAACCGATGACCGCGTTTTCGCCGATTCATACTATTGGTTTCCAAATTATGGAAGCTATCCTTCTTCATCGCGATGCAAACAAAAAGGAAGCTAAAAACATCGCAATAGAGATGCTCCACAAAGTCGGCGTGCCCAACCCGGCCCAACGCATGAACGAGTATCCGCACCAGCTTTCTGGCGGCCTGCGTCAGCGGGCGATGATCGCCATGGCGCTCTCCTGCCACCCAGCCCTGCTCATCGCCGACGAGCCTACCACCGCCCTGGACGTTACGGTACAGGGCCAGATCCTCCGTCTCATGAAGGAACTTCAAGAAGAATTTGGGATGTCGCTCATTTTTATTACCCATAATCTTGGGGTGATCGCGGAGATCAGCGATGAGGTGGCCGTCATGTATCTAGGCAAAATCGTGGAATACGGGGATGTCATGGAGATTTTCTGTAACCCCCTCCATCCTTACACTGCCAAGCTCCTCCGTTCTGTACCGACAGTAGGCCGGCAGATCAAGACCAGACTTGATTCAATCCCAGGGTCGGTGCCACTTCCCATTAATCTCCCACCTGGTTGCGGTTTTTACGAACGGTGCAGCGAAGCCAAACCAGGGCTGTGCAACTGCGAAGATCCGCCGTTATTTGAGGCTAGGCCAGGGCATCTGGTCCGCTGTTTCCGGGTAGGCTCTAGCCCACTGCCTTAGGATCCGGAGGAAAGCCGGCCTTACTAATACACGAGCCAAGGAGGCAATCTCCATGATGGAGACCACTGCTTTGCTCAGAGTGGAGAACCTCAAGAAATACTACCCAATTAAGAAAGGATTTTGGAAGAAGGTCGTCGGCCACATCAAGGCGGTGGACGGTGTGACCTTTACGATCTGGCGAGGCGAAACTTTGGGCCTGGTCGGCGAGTCCGGCTGCGGCAAATCCACCTTGGGCAAGTGTATTCTCCGCGCCGTGGAACCGACGGAAGGCCGGGTAGAGTTCATCTTGAATGGTAGTCCCCTCGAGATGACCGCGCTGGACAAGAAATCCCTCCGCGCGGCTCGACGCCATATGCAGATGATTTTCCAAGATCCATATTCCTCGCTCGATCCGCGCATGACTGTGATGGACATCATCAGCGAACCGCTTCGTGTGAATAAGGTCTGTAACAAAGAAGAGATAGAAGAGCGAGTAAAAAAACTCGTCGAGCTTGTAGGTTTGAATGTAAATCATTTAAAACGGTACCCGCACGCCTTCAGCGGTGGCCAGCGCCAGCGGATCGGCATCGCCCGGGCATTGGCTCTAAACCCCGAATTCATCGTGGCGGACGAGCCGGTCTCTGCGCTAGACGTTTCGGTGCAAAGCCAAATTCTTAACCTTTTATTGGATCTCCAGAAAGAGTTTCACCTTACCTACCTTTTCATCTCGCACGATCTTGGAGTGATCCAACATGTTTCCGACCGGGTGGCAGTGATGTACGTTGGTCGTATTGTGGAGATGGCTCCGACGGAAGAGATATTCTTTGCGCCCAAACATCCCTATACAGAAGCATTAATCGCGGCAGTGCCGCGACCAGATCCACGGTTTCGCAAGAATAAGGGCGTGCTTCAAGGTGAGGTACCTAACCCCGCCGCTCCGCCCCCAGGTTGTTACTTTCATCTCCGTTGTCCCTATGCCACAAAGAGATGCGCGGAGGAGACGCCTATTTGGGACGAAATTACTCCTGGACATTTCGTGGCGTGCCATTATGCACACGACCTCACCCTGCGTCCTATAGATTAACAGATCGTTTAAGTATTAAAAAATAGTGGGAAGTGGTATTAATTATGGGTCTCAGAGATCTGAAGTGGTTAACCCCAGAGGTTGAACGTATTCAGGCCGCGCATCGAGAACGGGTCGCGGCGCTCTATCGCGGCGAGCCTCTTGAAGACGTGATTGCCATCGCCGGGCCTTTGTTCGGAACTAACCATGGACTCGCCGGCACTAATCAGATCGACATGCTCAAGGACCCCGACGCCTGGCTGGACGAAGTATTATCGGATATGGCGGCCAGAATAGAAGTGGCTGCGGACCCGATCACTTTCCAACCTCTTGCGATCGAGATCGATCCCCTTGGCACACACTTCATCGATGCGCTCTTCGGCGCGGAGGTCGGTTTCCATGAGGGGCAAGTCTGGAGTTTTCCCCTTCGTTGCGATCTCTCTGAGTTAAGTATGCCGGATTTGGCAAACTCGGAACTCCTTCGAGCTACCTTGAGGCTCGTGCGCGCCGCCGTTTCTGCCTCGCAAGGTCGTATCCTTATCGCGGCACCCGTTCTAAGTTGTCCCATCAATATTGGGATCAACCTCTTTGGCGAACGCTTGCTTGAAGGCCTTATCGAGCAGCCAGAGGAGACACGGCGCGCTTTGCGCATCATTACCGATGTAATAATTGCCCTTACCCGAATTTTCATAGCGGAGATTCCGGATGAAATCCGACGCACTTCGGTGGCCTCAAGCCGTTATGCTCCTCCTGGTTATGGATTGATCGATGGCTGCGCCACCCAGCTCGTTTCGAGAGAACATTACCGCGAGTTCTTCGCGCCATTAGACGCGGAGATTTTAGCGGTCTACCCGGAACACAGAGGAATGATCCACCTTTGCGGTGCGCATAGCCAGCATATCCTACTCTGGCGGGAGATGGAGGGCCTCTCCTCGATCCAGCTGAACGACCGCGCAGCAGAGGATCTAGAACTCTATGTAAAGGCAAGACGTCCTGACCAGATTATTTATATCACTCCAACCCCAACCATGACGGTCGATCGCATCATGGAGATCACTAAAGGCGAAAGGGTAATCCTTCAATGTCAGTTGACCGAGAGAATTCCCTTGAAGTGACGCTAATGCCTTCCCCAAAGAATAAGGAATGAGGTGACGTGAAGCGGTATGTAGGAATTTTGCGTCTCCTTATTGTGGTCTGGTGCTTGGCCCATCTTGTTGATCTTACCCCGTATGGTGCAGGGTACACAGTCGATGATCTTCCCAAGCAGACTTTTACCAACCCTCTTTGGTCCGGAGCAGATCCTTACGTTATCTTTGCCGATGGCTTTTACTACTTCACCTTCTGCGATGGCGACAAGCGTATATACGTAACAAAGTCCAAAACCCTAACGGATCGTGGTGAAATCCGGTTGGTCTACACCTTCCCTGACGGGCAGTGGAATTCTCATCTGGTCTGGGGACCGGCTGCGCTCTTCAGGTGGGATGACGGTCGCTGGTATATTTACTACTGCGCTGCCTGGGGATGCTCACTTATAGAAAAGGGAACATCCTGGACCCCAAGTCCTGGGTGAAATCGCCCGAACCGGTCTTCCGAAAGACGGATGAAGTCTGTGGCGTTGGCGGCCCTGCAGTCACCACCTCGCCGGACGGTAAGGAGTATTGGCTGATCTATCATGCTAACCAATACCCGGGAAGTGGTTGGCTCCACCGCTGCATCTGCGCGCAGAAGATCTCCTAGGACGAACAGGGAAACCCCGTCTTCGGCACGCCCGTCCCGTACGGAAGACCAATACCCTTGCCTAACCCAGGCCAACCTCCGACCACTTCGTTTGTCTGCGATTGGGACGATGGGAATGGCATCTACTGGACGGAATTCGGGGGCGATTGGCGGATCGAGCACGCTGCCGGTTCAAAACAGCTCGTAGTGGGCTCGAGCGAAGACGCCCTCTTCTTGGCCAACCAGACTAGGTATACCTGACTTTATCTACGAATGCGAGGTGACGATCGAGAATTCCCCACGCCCTGGCGATGCGGGCGTAGTGTTTAGGGTGACCAGGCCCCGGATCGGCAAAAACCGCTTCCACGGGTATTACGCAGGTCTTGACCTCCAGGGCCAGCGCTTGATCCTGGGCAAAGCCGCCGCCGGTCAATGGCAACTCTTAGCCACGGCACCTTTTGAAGTGAACGCAAGGTTGCGCATCGCCTGAGGGTTCTCGCCAAGGGGGCCATCATCGCAGTCTACATAGACGATATGACCACGCCCCGGGTCAAGGTACGAGATGAAAGTTATACTATGGGTGCCATCGGAGTGAGGACCCGTGGCGTTTATGCCCGCTGGGACAATATCGTCTCGCGGGCGCTATAAGGGCGTTACCGTACGCTGGACGTACAAGGAGGGGGAAAGCGATGAGAGCAAGAGCCCGAGACCACTGGTGGATGAGGCTCTTCCTTTTGATCCTAGCTGTCATCTGTCAGACAGTGTGCGCATCGGTTCTCACCATCGATTGGGAGGTGGTGGCACGAACCTCCGGCGGTGCCAAGGCCCCGATCGAGCTCAGAAACGGAGACCTGCTCGCTGCTAGGACGGAATCGTGGGCCAAAGACTTCCTGGTCGTCTGCTACAAGAGCGTGGACGGAGGTGAATCCTGGCGACGGCTCTCCATCATCGCCAGCGATGACGATCCGTTCGCCGACATCGGCGACGGCCATTTCCTGGTTCAGTATGTAAAAAACGGCTATTACTTCTGCTGCAAGCGAGGGGTATTACGTCTTGGCCGAAGTTGAAGAGAACCCGGGTCTTCGACCTTTTGGTGGCCGGGCCGATCTTCTATCCCCGCACCACCCCGAAATAATGGGCGAAGAAGGCCGCGGGGTCCACGTCCACCGCGATCCGGTGCGGCGCCTCTTTGCGGGCGCAGCCGGCATCGTATTTTTTCTTGGAAACGATTTTCAAGGCTCTACTGGGTCGTCTTCGAATACTTGTCGTTCAGAGCCTTCGAGATGCCAGTGGTACGGATGCTCCGAGAGCATCAAGAGGATCCGGCCGGCCTTGGCCGGGTCTTGGACGAGCACGCCGATATGGGGGATGGACCTCTCCATCTTCAACGGGCTATGGCATCTCCGGTCGATCTTCGGGATGCCCAGAAGGGTGCGAAAGCGTTTGACGAGATTATCCCTTTGCCGCCACAACAGCCGGGAGATGGTGAAGGTCATCGGGTAGGCATCCCAGGGACCGCGGACGATGCCGTGCGGTTCGAACTTGCCTTCTTCGGCGAAGAGGAAGCCTTCTCGGCTAAAATAGGTGGCGAGGACGAAGGCGGCAAGATCGATCGTGTACCCGCCGACCTGGTATTCCGCGCCGAAAAGATAATCACTGAAATACTCCAGGACCGCGTCGAAGCCGTCGAGGATGTCCTGGTGCTTGTAGCCGCGTTTTATCTCGACGGCCACGTACGCTTCGCGTTTCAAGATGCCTTTGGCGGCCAGGTTCCCTTGGACGATAAGGTCCGGCCGCTTGTTGCGATCGACCTCGCCCACCGTGAAGAGACCCCAGCTGGGCCGGCCCGGATTCGGCCTCTCGTCGAAGATCCGCAGGCCCAACCCACTAAGCCAATCACCTATCTCGAGCTTGATCTCGGCCTCGCTTTTCCCATGATCATTTCTCATTCCTTGACCCGGTCCTTCTCCAATTTCTTCTCCGGCCAGAGCGACGGCCGGTCGGATTAAAACGTCGGCCGACATTTTTCCCTCTCGTTTCTCACATCTCCACCCGGAAGGTCCGGATCTGATAGGGCGTGATCTGAAAACGGACCCGATCCCCCACGTGGGGGATCGGCCACTCTTCCTCCTCGACCAGGTTGCACTCATAGGCGGCCCGGAGGGGCAGGCCGAAGGAGAGGGTGACCGGCCCGCGGCGGCCGTGGGCCTCGTAGACGCGGACGATGAGCCCCGGGGCTTTTTCGGCCTTCTTGACCGTACTGATGACCACGTGTCGGGCGTCGGCGCGGACCAGGCCGAAACGGGGAGGTTTCTTTCCCGGGTGGGCCGGGACGAAGACGGCCCGCAGGGGAAGGTTTAGTTCCCAGGCCCGCCGGACGGTACCCCGCCGCCAGTCGCCCCGGTGGGGATAAAGACTGTAGGTGAACTCATGGTGGCCCTGATC
>JAAYXC010000129.1 GCA_012516115.1 Bacillota bacterium
CCCTGATACTTCGCACCTGACCGAAGACGGCCCGGATCCGGCGGGCATACCAGAGCCGGCGCTGGACAAGGAAAAGGCAGCGGCCCCCAAGGAGGAGGTGACGGGGAGCGCCGTGAATCAATCGCCGGGCGGTGGGGAAGTCTAGACGGAAAGAAGGCCGGGCAATGATGACCGAAAAAGACTGGCCGCGTAGACCGGCAAAACCTCTTCCTTCTACCACCGTGAGGCCTCCGAGGCCGTTCAAGCCGGCGTTTTCGCGGATCCAGTTCGCCGTCTCCGGCGTACAACCGGCCACGACCACGTTCGTCTCCCCGATGATCTTCGCCGCCACCAGGGCCAAAACGCCCCCTCCATCCCCAAGGACCAATAACCGGTCCCCCTTTTTCAACGCGGCCAGCGCCAGAAGAGATAAAGAACCACGGTCGCCCACGTTTCGACCGTGCCGGGGGAGAAGAGTCGTCAAACGGAGTCTTATACCGGAAATTACCAGTTCATCGACCATCGTCCGCCGAAAACCTCCTCCATCGCGGGAGTGAAGGTACCGCTCCGGTCGCGGACAAAAAGCGGTGGCGTGACCATCAGACCCGGACGGGCGCCGTGGCAGGCCTCTACCAGAAGGAGACTGGCCGGTGCCTCCGGTCGTGGATGGACCATGGTGAGCCGCTTTGGGGTAAAACGCCAGGTGGTAAGCGTAGCCATGATCTCCGTCAGCCGGATGGCCCGGTGGACCATGATGAAACGTCCACCATCCCTAACCCAGCGGGCCGCCGCCGCCACCACTTCCCAAAGGGTGCAGGTGAGCTCGTGCCGGGCCACGGCCAAAACCCCCGCCGGGCTCCTGGTCCCCCCTCCGGCCGGGATATGCGGCGGATTGGCCACCACCAAATCGAAGGGCCCCTCCGCCACCGCCTTTTCCTGGCGAAAATCGCCACGGTAAAGCGCGATCCGCCCGGCCAGACCGTTAAGGAGAATGCTCCGCCAGGCCATCTCCACCAGGATCGGCTGGATCTCCACTCCCACCACCCGCGCCGCTTCCGTGCGGGCGGCCAGAAGGAGCAGCACGGCGCCGTTACCGCTCCCGAGCTCCAAGACCGTTTCGCCCCGCCGGGGCCGCGCATAGGCGGCCAAAAGGTAGGCGTCCAGGGAAAAACGAAATAGTTTGGGATGTTGGACGATCTTAAGCCCGCCGTCGGGCCCTAAGGCATCGAGGCGTTCGCCGGGTAAAAGGAGCACCTTGCCGCGGTTTTTTCCCCCTGGGAGCGGCTCTAAGCTCATGGCCTTATTTCTCTTGTTCCTCCTCGGGGAAAGAAAGAGTTTCCATCGTATCTTCTTCGTCCGATGCTTCTTCCTGTTCGCCTTTGGCCCGGCGGTAATTCTCGCATTCAAACCGCAGGCAGCACATCAGCCGGCCGCACAGGCCCGAGATCTTAGTGGGATTGAGGGAAAGGTTTTGCTCTTTGGCCATCTTGATCGAAACCGGTTCGAACTCTCCCAGGAAAGTGGCGCAGCAGAGGGGACGCCCGCAAGGACCGAATCCCCCCAGCATCTTGGCCTCGTCCCGCACCTGGATCTGGCGCAATTCGATCCGGGTGCGGAAAACCGCCGCCAGGTCTTTCACCAGTTCCCGGAAATCAACCCGACCTTCGGCGGTAAAATAGAACACGATCTTCGATCGATCGAAGGTATATTCCACATCGACGAGTTTCATCTCCAGCCCATGGGCGGCGACCTTTTCTTCGAAGATGACCCGGGCGCGCCGCTCTCTTTCCCGGTTCTCCTCCACCTGGGCCAGATCTTCGGGCGTGGCCACCCGGAGTACTTTCTTTAACGGTGGGGTTATTTCCTCTTCCGGGACCTCCTTGGGCCCCACGATTATTTGTCCGAACTCGAGTCCCCGGGCCGTCTCCACGATGACTTGCTTCCCGGGTTCGAGTTCCAGCCCATCCGGGTCGAAATAATAGATCTTACCGGCCTGCTTGAAACGCACGCCGACTACTTTCGGCATCAGTCAACCCCCTTCCTTCCTCCCCGGCCGAGGCCTTTCCGCTCGTGATAGAAGGCCAAGGCCAGGGTCTCCAGGACCAGGCGCACATTGGCGTTGGCCCGCAGATAGTCCACGGCCGTGGCGACCGCCTTATGGAGACGCCGGAGGGATACCTCATCGAAACCCTCCAACCCCACCGGCCCTTCCTGGCCACGCACGCGGGCGATGAGACTCTGACCCAGGAGTTTCTCCAATTGGCATAGTCTCTCCCGGAGAATCTCCCGATCGCCGCGGGAAAAGTTATCTATTCCCTGAAAGACGGCCAGGAGGTCATCGGTCAAAAAAAGACGAAGCCAAGACCTTTCCTCGTCTTCTTTATATTCCGCCGCGAGAAGCGCGAAGGCCTTCCCCGGTAACCCCTCCGCTTCCACGGCCACCGCGGTTGCCCTTTCCGCCTCCACTCCTCTCGCCATCAGTGCCTCGGCCAGGGTTCCCGCGCTTAAAGGTTGCATGGTAAAGATTTGAAAACGCGAAAGGACGGTAGGAAGAAGGTAGGCCCCGGCCAAGGCCCAGCCGATAAAGACCACGTTTCGTGGTGGCTCTTCCAAAGTCAAGAGGAAAGAGTTGGCCGCCGCTTCGGTCATCTTTTCCAGCTCGGCCAGGAGGAAGACCCTTTTTTTGGCCAGAAGAGGTTTATAGGCTACCTGACTGCGGAGGGAGCGTATCTGTTCGATGCGGAGGGTGCCCGCCTCCGCGGATAAACAAACGAGGTCCGGATGGGTCCCGGCCTGGAGGAGACGGCAAGAACGGCAAGCATCGCATGGTTCTCCCTCCTTTACCTCCTCGCAGAGCAGGGCCTGGGCCAGGATGGTGGCCAGCGTCCGGCGTCCTATCCCCTCCGGACCCAGGAAAAGATAGGCATGACCAATGCGGCCTTCTCTCACCATCTTCCGGAGATCGGCGAGCAGACCTTCTTGTCCGATGAAAGCGGAAAATCGCAATTTCGTGCCCCTTTGTCTTTAAATTTTCGCGAAGCCCTCCACGTCAAGGACGAAGATGGTTGCCCCCCCTACGGATACTTCCACCGGGTTCGGAAGGTAACTCCCGATGGAGCCTTCGAGGCCGGACATGGGGGTGACCAATTGTTTTCGCGACTGGCAGGTGGCCTTGATGACCTCCACCACCCGTTCTACGCGTTCCGTCTCCACCCCGATCAAAAGCGTGGTATTACCTTGGCGGAGAAAGCCCCCGGTGCTGGCAAGTTTGGTCGCGCCGCAGCCTTCTTCCGCCAAACGGGTCAATAAACGCTTAACGTCCTGGTCCTGGCCCACGGCAATGATCAATTTCATTCTCTTCGACCTCCGGTTCTTAAATAGCCACCACGGCCACCCGACCGGCCGCATCGAGCCCGCTGATGTGCCCCCCTGCCCGATAAAAAGCCAAAAGATAAGTATAGGAGGCTTGGTCGATGATCTCCCCCGGCCAGACCAAGGGGATGCCGGGTGGATAGGGAGATAGGGGTTCGGCCGCCACCAAACCCTCGGCCTCGGCCAACGGTACGCGCCGGCGTGGCCCGAGTGCGGCCTCCCGGGGCCAGAGAACGCGTTCCGGCCAACGGCGTGGCCAAACAGGCGGGGAAGAACCGCCTTGGACCGCCAAGGGAACCAAATCCGCCAGAGCCTTGCACAAGCGGGCGATTTCTTCCTCGGTATGAAAAGGCGTGAGGAGGAAAACCGACCAGTCCGGGCCCACGGCCTCCGCCTGGAGACCATAGTCCTCCAGAAGCTTCCGGGCCAAGGTCGCGCCACCCGCCGGCACGGCCACGGTAAGCTTGGCCGGGTCCAACGCGGCGGAGAAGGGCAGACCTTCTTCGGTCAAGACGCGCCATCCCAATGCCCGCAACCGTCGGCGCAGGAGGGCCATACGCTCCGCGTGACGGGTCCAAGCTTCCCGGCCCTGCGGCACCGCCCAGCGCCGGGCCAAATCCAACGAGGCAAGAAGCGGATAAGAAGGGCTGGTGGTTCCCAGCCGTTCCAACCAGGTTAGGTAGGGTTCTTCTTCTACTCCCCGCCGGAGATGGAGCATCCCCGTCTGGGTAAGCGAACCGAGGGTTTTATGGCTGCCGTGAACCCAGGCCCGGGCTCCGGCGACACCGGCGCCGGCGTAGTTCTCCAGCAGGGCCAGATGGGTACCGTGGGCTTCATCCACAAGAAATACCCCTTCTGGCTCCCCGATGGATTTCAGATCCTGGACTATCCCCTGGTAAGTGGGATTCGTTACCAAGATCAGATCTTTTCGGCAAAAGACCTTTTTTAACTCCGAAAGGGCCACGCCCATGGGGAACTCCCAGCCGTCTGCAAAAAGGGGGGGGAGGAAGACCGGTCGCAAATCCCCCAAGATGCAAGCGTGAACTACCGCCCGATGGCAATCCCGGCCGATGAAGATGGTTCCACCCGGCGGAGCGCTACCGAGGACCATCGCCAAGACCCCGATACTCGCGCCGTTGGTGAGAAAAAAACTCCGACCGGCCCCAAAGGCCTCGGCGGCCAGGCGTTCCGCTTCGGTGACCACGGAAGGGAGGTAAGGTCCGGTGGGACCGAGGAAAAGCTCGGTGAGATCCAGGGTCCAAAGGGAGGAAAGGGGGTAGGCCCGTCCTCCGGTATGTCCCGGAGTATGGAAACCAACGGGAGATTTATCCACATAAGCGCAAAGCGCTTCATAAAGCGGCGCCGCCAAAGAGGTCATCGTTCTTCTCCTTGCTTTTTCGCCGAAGTTCTCGGCGGCCGGGGGCCGGCCGAGAGCTGGGAGGATGGTTTCTGCTTTATTTCGACATACGCGTGCGCCGATCCTCTCCCGGCCGCAAAGGGTCTTGGGGACGGTTATCCGGAAAGAACAAGGTGATCAGGGAAGAAGCCAAAACTTAAGGAGAAAAAGGAGGAGGATGCCCGGGATATGAAGGAAACCGGCCACCAGGGCGGTATAAGGGTTGAGCGCCAGGGTGGCGCCGAAGTGGCGGCCGATAGCGTTGGCCGTCCAGAGGAGGCCCATTCCTAAAAAGAAATGGTAGAGAAAATCGAAAATTACCCGCAACGGCCCGGCCAAGAGCCGCGTCGAGGCATAAAGGAAAAGAAGGAGGAAAAAGTAGGCCAGGACCGTCTCGAACGGCAACCTCCTCACCCGATGCCAGCAAAGATGGGACTTGGAACTCCGTTACTTTGATTTTATGCACCCTCTCCGGTCGAAAGACCGTGCCCTCTCGGTTATTGAAGGAGGGAGGAGAGTTCTTTGGTCTTGGCCAGGCGCAGGAGATACATGTACTTCCGCTCCGCCGCCTCGATGGAATAGATCGCCTGGTCGACGAGGTCGGGTTCGCTTACGCATTCAAAAAAGCGCTGCGCGGTCAGCCATTCCTCCCGGGCCGCGGCTATGGCGGTGGCGAGATCCGGAAGCTGACTTTTGTTTTTTTCCCGGCCGAGCAACCATCCGCGGAGGAGCTGGAGACGTTCATGCCATGCGTTTTTTTCCATTAATTATCCCCCCCGATTATATGGCAAAATAGCTTGCAGGTTTTTTGGCGTTTTAGTTAGGCCTTGGCCTCGGTATGAGTATGACCACTAAGCGAGGATTTGATACGTAAGAGGCTTTTATGCCATTTTTTGTTATATCCCTTCTAAACCCCTTCCAAGTCGGTCAATATCCACCCAACTGTTGTTCGAAAACCGGTCGCTTACGTACCTGCGGACAGCATTATAAAAAATTTTTTCGGCAAGGAGGATTTCTGTCGGCCACTGCGAATTTACTTATTAAGAAGCTGAAAAGGTTTCCGGCAAGGATTACGGAAACGTTTAAAAAAGGAGGGATAAAGTGCGAAGGCACGTCCGGCAGCAGTTAGAAGGCTCTGATAGGGCCGGTAAATAGGCCATCATCGAGCGACCAGGCAAAAGGCGAAAGGGCGTCAGCGAAAGGCAGTACCGATAAGGAACACCCAGGTAGAGTGCGGTCTCTGAGGTCATCTCTCTCCGCGATTCCGGTGTCTTTTTAATTTAAATCGTTTCGTGTGGACTTGGATGGCTCCACCCAATAAAAGGAGGGAATTTACATGCGGAGAGTCGTTATCTTGTGTTTAATCGGCATTGTGATCTTGGGTATGGCGCTATCTACTTATGCGGCTCCTAAGGTGACTAACTTATCGTTCTGGACTTTCCAGCAGTTCCATGTAACGTTTATGCAAGATGCCGTAGCTTCTTGGAATAAGGCCAATCCAAATAATCAAATAGCGTTGAAGCCAGAGGTATATGGCTATGACGAAATGCATAATAAATTGCTCATTGCCTTGCAATCCGGCGTAGGCGCTCCGGATCTGGCCGATATTGAAATCAGTAAATTCGCGAACTATCTTAAAGGGAAAACTCCCCAACTCGTTTCGCTCAATAGTATTGTAAATCCGGTTATTAATAAATGTGTCAAATCAAGATTTGATATCTACGCTAAAAACGGTAAATACTATGGAATTGACTACCATGTAGGCGCCACAGTAATGTATTATAACAAAGAATATCTAGATAAAGCAGGTGTTGACCCCGATAAGATCGTTACTTGGGATGATTACGTGGAAGCAGGGAAGAAAGTCGTCGCCGCTACCGGGAAACCGATGACCACCGTCGAAGTCACCGAGCACTGGACGCTTTATCCGCTGATTATTCAATACGGCTCAGATATTTTTACTAAAGATGGTAAGGTGATCCTCGACAACGAGGCCAACGTCAAAGTTTTGACCTTCTTGAGGGATATGGTCCATAAACATAAAATCGCCATCCCGGCGCCTGGTGGTTTCCATCACTCCGAGGAATACTGGGCGTTCATGAACAAGGGTGGCGCCGCCTCGTTGATGATGCCCATGTGGTATATGGGGCGTTTCGTCCAATATATGCCCGATTTGAAAGGAAAAATGATCATTCGACCTCTCCCAGTTTGGAAGAAAGGCGGCATCCGTTCGGCGGGCATGGGTGGTACCGGCACGGCCATCACGGCCCAATGCAAGAACAAAGACTTGGCCATGAAGTTCTTGGCCCATGCCAAATTAAGCCGGGAAGGCGCGATAAAGACTTGGACCATCTTGGGATTCGATCCTATTAGATGGGATGTCTGGGATGATCCGGCTATGCGCGTGGAAAATGATTTCACCAAATACTTCGGCAAAGATATATTTACCATGTTACTGCAAATCAAAGATAGCATCGCCCCTACGGTGATCACCGAAAAATATCCGCTGGCCATCGATCTGCTTAAGAAGAACGTTTCTTTCAAAGTGATCAAAGAACAAAGCGCCACACCGGAACAAGCTCTCAAAGAAGCTGCCGATGAATTAAGGAAGTCATGATCATATTTCAGTAATCTTTATACCGGCCATGGCCTAAAAAGAGTCACCGCACTCTGCTTGGGGTAACTGAAGCGGTACTGCCTTTCGTCGGCGCCCTCATAATGCGATTTCGTCGGTGAACGCCCGAAGAGGAACCTGATCGTAGAGTACCGAACTCATCTACCCAGGCTTTTTTCCTTGCTTCTTATTGAACCCCGGTACGTGCGGTCTTTCCAGGTCTCGGGTGGCCGGTGACGGGCCTCGGAATGGAACCGGCCGCGATCTCGATCCTCCATCCTCTCACGGGAGCCAGATGCCTCTCGCGTCGTCCATGGCGCCACGAGGCGATGAGGATCGTTTCCTTCCATAATGTGCAATGGCCGGCCCCAAAGCATTTTTCTTCTCTCGTAGCTTTGGTCACCACAAGAGTATTAGATAACGTACTCTGTTTTGCATCAGACCTCGGGTATCTTCGCTGGGAGATGAAGAACAATGCTGGATAAGATTCCGCCGAATGAATCGTGGGCGATAAATATTTCTCTTTCGTCACGCGCCCCGCCTATTATATATGTTATATTA
>JAAYXC010000130.1 GCA_012516115.1 Bacillota bacterium
CCATGGAGTTGGCGAAACCGGTAACGGGCACGGCCTATCCGGCCCCGGCATAACGGGCGATCTTATCGAAGACCCCCAGGCCCGTAAGGAGGGCCGCCAAAAAGATCATCGTGGCCACCGCCGGGTTACCGGCCTCCACTCTATTAAGGTTGAAGGTCAACCGGTAAAAATCGGTCAATAACTGACCCAGTACCGATACTCCCCCACCGAAGAGGTAGGCGCGGAGGGCATTCCCGAGATAACTCGGCCGGGGGGTCGCGGCGGCCACCTTCTCCAGGTAACGTTTTTGTTCCACGGTTTTGGTCTGCTTTTTGGGCGCGCGTGGCAATTCCCCGTCCTCCTTTTTCAGCTTTGGGACTCGTGCTGCGAGATGAAGTTCAACCGATCGTTTAATTGTTTGAGATGGCGTTCCATGTCATGGGCCATGGCGGCGAACATCTCTTTGGCCTTGGGGTCCTGAGTCGCCTCGGCGAAGCTCGAATAGTTCCCCAGGGCCTGCTGGGCGGCGGCGATGGCCTTGCGGAGATCGCTCTGGACGGTCACTTTCTTTCCCTCCTGCGTGAGTTTCCGCAGTCTATTATCTCCACTCAACCGGGCGAATCCGCAGGGATGCCAAGGTACGGGAGGGAATAAAAAAATGGAAGGAACGATGTATGCGGCGGCCGAGTTATTGGCCCGACGGTGCCCCAAAGTGATGACGATGATAGGTCTCCTCCCCCATCGGTTCGGCTTCTCGGGTGAAGGCGAAGGACTGAGAAGTATTTCGGTCTCGCGGTAGGAAAGATCGTGGAAGAAGCGGAAAGGCTTTTACGAGGAGCGGGCGCGGCGCCACGCCACCGGGGACCACTCCGGGTTTGCGACCCGGCGAGGCGGAAATAAGAACGGCGGGTCTTCTCCTTTCCGGACCCGCCGTTTTAATCCGTTTTGGAGCCGGGGATGGGATTCGAACCCACGACCTGCGCATTACAAGTGCGCTGCTCTACCGGCTGAGCTATCCCGGCCGATGAAGATCAAGATCGATTATAGCATAGCGGTTTCAGGCCGGCAACGGCGAAGGTTCTTCCCTTTCTTCCTCGCGCAAAAGGGCCGCGGTGATCTCCCTTTCCAGCGCCAATAGGGCCAACGTATCCGCCCGTCTCTCCTCCCGGGGAACGGGGACCGGGTAAACGGCCTTGACCACCGCCGGCTTGCGGGTGAGGACGACCACCTTATCGGCCAGGAGTAAGGCCTCTTTTACCTCATGGGTCACGCAGACCACGGTGCGTGGGGCGGCCTGCCAGGAGGCCAGGAATCGCGCGATAAGGTCGAGCTTGAGCCCGAGATCCAGTGATTTAAAAGGTTCATCCATCAAGAGGAGCCGCGAGGGATAAGCCAGGGCCCGGGCGATGGCCACCCGTTGTCGCTGTCCTCCGCTTAAACGGCGCGGATAAAAACGACGATAAGCTAAAAGCCCCATCCCCTCCAGCTGTTCTTCCACCCGCCGGCAGACCTCCGCCGGAGGGAAAAGGTCTTCGAGAACCAGGGCGATATTCTCCTCGGCCGTCAACCAGTCCAGGAGCCGCGGTTCTTGAAAGACGTAACTTATGGATTTACCGCTCAAGCCACAGATCTCCCCCGCGTCGGGCGTCTGCAACCCGGCCAACAACGAAAGAAGGGTTGTCTTACCGCAAGCCGAAGGTCCCATCACGGCCAGAATGGTATCCCGTTCCACCACCAAGGAGATGCCACCGAGGACGAGGAGCGTTCCGTAAGACTTGGTTATATCTTCCAAACTGAACTCGACCTCTTTTACTCCCAGGGGAAAAACCTCCTTCGCACGGTCGTCTCGAGGACGCGGTCGAAAAAGAGCCCTACCGCCACCACCAGAATCGTCCAGGCCAGGACCTCGGGGGTGGCCAAAAAGACACGGGCCCGATCCATTCTCGTTCCCACTCCCCAGCGCGGGGCAGCCAGGACCTCGGCGGCGACGATCACCTTCCAGGTGAGCCCGAGTCCCGAGGCGGCGGCGGCCAAAAGATAAGGTAAGATGGCCGGCAGATAAACCCGACGGTATAGTTTCCCGCGGCGAAGGCGGTAGACCCGCGCCATCTCCAGCAGGGCCGGGTCGATGCTGCGGACCCCGTCGGTTACGTTCTGGACCACCAGCGGAAAGACCGCGAGAAAAGTGACGAAAACGGCCACCGCATCGGCCCGGAACCAGATCAAGGCCAAAAGGATCAGGGCCATGGTGGGGGTGCTTCTGAGGCCCACCAGGAAAGGGCGGAAAAAGGCATCGAACCGCCGGCTCAAGCCGCAGGGAAGACCGATAAAAAGCCCGGCCAGATAAGAAAGGAGGAAACCCAGGACCCCGCGGAAAAGCGTCATCCCCAAATGGACCCAGGTCTCCCCACGATAAAAGAGCCTTCCGAAAAGGCGAAAGACCGCCACGGGGCCCGGGAGAATGACCTCCCTTCCCACCACCGCGGCGGCTCCCGCCCAGAGCGCCAGCGCGAAGAGGAGCGAAAGGAGGAACAAACGCGGGCTATCTCGGCCAGTAGAAGCCCGCATCGGGGACTTTCCCTCCTACCGACTCCGGGTCAAAGCCATATAACCGCCGGAGGTAAAGGTCCACTTCGTCTTTGACCGCCCCGGCTTCGCCGAAGCGGAGGTTGCACCGGGGGATGGCCTCCCGGGCCGCCGCGGCCGAAATTTGAACATACTCTTCGGCCAACTTTCCTGCTTCGGCCGGATACCGGTTCACCCAGGCACCGGAGAGAGCCGCCTGCCGAAGGAACTCCTTGACCACTTCCGGCCGCGCTGCGGCCAGATCGGCCTTGACCACCAGGCAACTCTGAGGGTAAGACTCCCGACGTTTCTCCACCCGCTGCCATTCGGCCTGGAAGTCGAGGAGGATCCGATAACGCGGGTTACGCATAATGACCTCGGTTACCCAGGGCTCGGGGAGCACGGCCAGACTGATCCGTTCGGCCAGGAGAACCTGCGCCAGCTCCACCGGGGAAGAGAAATAACGAAGGTTCAGCTCTCTCTCCGGGTCCACCCCGGCCACCTGGAGGAAATAACGAAAAAGGATCTCCGGCGTCGCGCCCCGGCCGCTTAACCCGATCTCCTTCCCTTTAAGATCGGACCACGTCCGAAGATTTTGCTCCGTTCCCACCACGTACAGGACGCCCCAGTTGGTAATGGCGGCCAAACGAATGGGGACCCCTTTGTTGTAAAGAATGGCCGCGGTATTGGTGGGTAGGGCGGCAATATCGGCTTCGCCGGTGATGATCTTGGCCATCATTTGATCGGGGCTTTTGAGGACCGTATACTCGGCCTCCACTCCCGGACCAAGGACAGGCCGGTCCGCCAAGACCTTTACCAAACTCAAACCGGTGGTGCCGGATAAGGCCATGATATTGAGCTTGAGCGGTGCCGGTTCCGCCGACCGTCCGGCGATCATGGTGATGAGGACAAGAAGGAATGATACCGACCAGATCGTTTTCTTCACCACGAACATCACCCTCCCTGGCTGTCTGTCTCCGGCCCGTGGCCGAAGAGGAAAACTAACCCTTACTCAAAGCTACCCGGACGTTGACGCCCGGCAAAGCACCGAGCTGTCCGGTCAGGGAATTGATCTCATCAATGGTCCCATCCACCAGCAGGGCCAGGACCGCCACGTTTCGCTCCCGATAGGGGATCCCCATCCGACCGATGACGATCCCTTTGGCCGCGCTGATATACCGGTTGAGACGTTCCTGGACGGCCCCGGGATTTTCGATCACCACCCCGATCACACCGAGCCGTTTCTCCTCCGGGCCCACCGTCATCACCCCTTATGAAAAAGTAAAGACCCGTCCCGAGGACAGGCCGGCTTGGTCTCCCTTTGCTTCAGGCAACGCCTTGGCCTCAGGGATTGCTTCGCGCACATTGTGGATACTGGTTTATCTTTTCCCTTTTATTCTAATCCTTTCTCTTTTCCGGGCGCAAGTATCCCCACCGAAAAAAGGACCCCCGGGCCGATTGCACGGTCGCCGGTGGTGCGGTACAATAAGATTTGATTCAGCAAAGCTCGTCCGGAGGGGAAACCCCATGGTAGAGAAAGGCACCATTACCGTGAAGGCCGGTTTGGCCGAAATGCTAAAGGGTGGCGTCATCATGGATGTCACCACACCCGAACAGGCCAAGATCGCCGAAGACGCAGGAGCGGTGGCGGTCATGGCCCTGGAACGCGTGCCGGCCGATATCAGGGCTGCCGGCGGGGTGGCCCGGATGGCCGATCCGGAGATCATCCTTCAGATCATGGAGGCGGTCAGCATCCCGGTCATGGCCAAGGTGAGGATCGGCCATTTCGTCGAAGCCCAAATCCTGGAAGCTCTCGGCGTGGACTATATCGACGAGAGCGAGGTCTTGACTCCGGCCGACGACAAATACCATATCAACAAGCATCTCTTTACCGTACCCTTCGTCTGCGGGGCCCGTAATCTCGGCGAGGCGCTCCGGCGCATCGGCGAAGGCGCGGCCATGATCCGGACCAAGGGCGAGGCCGGGACGGGCGACGTGGTGGAAGCGGTGCGTCACGTGCGCACGATGATGGAAGAGATCCGGCTGGTCCAGAACGCCCCGCAAGAAGAGTTGATGACCCTCGCCAAGGAAATGGGCGCGCCCTACGAACTCCTCCTGGAAGTAAAACGTCTGGGTCGCCTACCGGTGGTTAATTTCGCCGCCGGCGGCATCGCCACCCCGGCCGATGCGGCCCTCATGATGCAACTCGGCTGCGACGGTATCTTCGTCGGCTCTGGTATCTTCAAGTCCGACAATCCGGCGGCCAGGGCACGCGCCATCGTCGAGGCCACCACGCATTACAACGACCCCGGATTGTTGGCCAAGATCTCGCGCGGCCTGGGCGAACCGATGCGGGGCACCTTCGTCGGCAGTCTCTCGGAACGGGAACGGTTGGCCGGCCGTGGATGGTAATCCCTTCGCCAAATAATCCGCATTCGGATTCGGAAGCGGTGTTCGTCGTTGTAATCGGATTTTAGTGTTCACGCCTGGCGAAGCCGGGTAAGTTCCGATGGCCAATATCTCGAGTCACTTCGTTCTCCATGGATGGACGAGCGTGGTCCAATAAAGCTATTTTTAAGTTCAGGAGTAGTACCGAGGATGAACATCGGTGTCTTGGCCCTCCAGGGCGATGTACGCGAACACTTATTGAGTCTCGAAAACTGCGGCATTAAAGGGCGACCGGTTAAAACTCCGGCCGACCTTTACGGCTTGACTGGACTTATCATTCCCGGGGGCGAGAGTACCACCGTGGGCAAACTCCTCGAGCGGAGCGGACTCCTCGTGCCGCTTCGCCGGCAGGCCGAGGCGGGCATGGCCATCTTCGGTACATGTACGGGCCTGATCTTGCTCGCCAAAAACATCGAAGGCTACGAGGAGCAACCACGCCTCGGGCTCATGGACATCACGGTCAGGAGAAACGCCTTCGGCCGTCAGGTGGAAAGCTTCGAAACGGAACTCCCCATCCCGGCCCTGGGTGACCCTCCGCTGCGGGCGGTCTTCATCCGGGCGCCGGAGGTGGTAAGGGTGGGCCCCGGGGTGGAGATCCTCGCCTCCTGGGGGGATAGGATCGTTCTGGTCCGGCAGGGGCGTTATTTGGCCGCCGCCTTTCACCCGGAACTCACCCCGGATCTCCGTCTCCACCGCTATTTCCTTCAGGAATGTTGCGGCCTTGCCGTTGGGCGGACGCGACCATCCTCCCTTTCGAGGTGAAATCTTTGACCCCGAAGCTCGGCATCCTTTACGCCCCGGGGACCAATTGTCACGAAGAAACGGCCTTCGCCGTCGAATACGCGGGGGGGCGCCCCGCCATCCTGCTTCTCGACGAGGTCATCGCCCGCCCCCGTCTAATCCTCGATTACGCCGCCCTCATCATTCCCGGCGGTTTTTCTTACGGCGATCACCTGGCCGCGGGGCGGATCTTCGCCGTCCGCTTCGTCCACCACCTGGCCGAGATCCTTCGGGAATTCCTGGCCGGCGGCCGTCCCATCCTGGGGATCTGCAACGGCGATCAGATCCTCATGGAGACCGGCCTCCTGCCGGCGGGCACCATCGGAGAACGCCACGGCGCCCTTACCCGGAATCGTTCGGCACGCTTCGAAGATCGCTGGGTCGCGCTGGCCGCCGCCGAGGAGACCTTCTGGACCGCCGGGCTTGTCGGCCGCCCTCTCCGCCTCCCTTCGGCCCATGGCGAGGGGCGTTTGGTCGTCGCGCCCGGGGACGGACTGCGGGTTGCCTTCCACTATGTGGACGAAAAAGGAAGGCCCACCGAAGCCTACCCCGCCAATCCTTCCGGTTCCCCGGGCGGTATCGCGGGGATTTACGACCCCGGTGGGCTGGTCCTCGGGCTCATGCCCCATCCGGAAAGGGCCGTCCTCCCGGTCCATGGTTCCCAGGACGGTCTGGGGATCTTCGCCAACCTGGTCCGGTTCTGCACCGGTGCTTAAAACCGGATGGTCATCTCCCAGGTCTGGACGCGGCTCAATATGTCTCCCTCATTGGGCCAGTATTGGGCGAAGTCCAAAGCCATCTCCAACCCTTCCATCCGGCCCAGTCTGAGCCCGAAGCCGATCGTATCCCAGCCGTGATAACAGCCGGAACGGATGGCCACAAAAGGCAAGGGACGGATTTCCACGCCTATTCGCGTCGCCGCCAGGAGCTCATCGAAGTTGATGAAATCTCCATCCAGGTCCAAAGCGAAGATGAAAAAGTCTCCCAGGCGGAACGCGCCGCCGAAGAGAACGCGGGGCGTAACATCGTAAAGATAATCGGTCCCTCCGATATTGAAATGGATCTTCGGGGCAAAGACATCGGTGACGAGCACCGAGGCGGCGATGGCTTTGTTCAGACGGAAGACACCCCCGATATCGAAGCTTAAGTAGGTGTTCTTCCTCATGAGCAGCGCTCCGGTGGCCTCTTCCTCGATCTCATCCGTCTGGGCCACCCGGCGCACGTTAAACCCGAGGGCCAATCGTTCGTTCAGCCGATAGCCGTACCCGTATTGAAAGACCGCAAGATCGGTATAGGAATGATTATAACCGACAACTCCTATGTAATCCCATAAAAAACGGTGGCGGTAAGCGGTGATGGCGTAAGCGCCGTTTTCGGTCTCCGGATGGAGATATCCTAAATGGAGATGGAGTTGATCCCCTTTTAGTTCCGCTGAATCCACGTAGGGATTGGTGAAACGCCCGAACCAGAAACCCTGGCGGGGGAGAAAAGGAAGGGCGGCCGGGTTATAGGGTTCGGCCCAGGCATCCAAAACGGTCAGACAGGCCCCGCCCATCCCGAAGGAACGGGCGTCCAGACCCAGGGCGAGAGCGCCAGGCTCCCAGGTCGTATTGGCCGCCACCGGTAGGGCCCAGGCCCAAAGGCATCCGAAGGTGAGCAAAAGGAGGAAAAAGAGCTTCTTCAAGGGATCACCTTCCCCTTTCCAACCTTTGAATCTTCTCCTCGGTCGGCGCCAAGGACGAGACCGAGCGAGAAAAAACTTGCGGAGGGATTCGATGTTCTTCTCTTTGCTGCTCCTTTTTGTCTCGGTCCTCCTCGGGGTCGGAGGTCAGTTGACGATTAAAATGGGTATCACCCGGATAGGCGATCTATCGGGCCTTTTTATGGCCTCGCCCTGGTATTTTCTTACGGCCGTGGCCAAAAGCCCTCTCATCCTTCTGGGAATAGGGTTTTATGCGGTGAGTATGATCCTCTGGTTGCTCGTTCTTTCACGCGTCGACCTCAGCCTGGCCTATCCCATGCTGGCCTTGGGTTATGTGGGCATCTTGCTCGCCAGCAAGTTCTTCTTGCACGAAGAGATCCCCGCGTTACGATGGGTGGGTACGGGGCTTATCGTCATCGGCGTCTTTCTTAACGCCCTGACGGCAAAAAGGATTTAGTCTTCCCCCACCGTCGCGGCCAGGGCGCGGAGAGCTTCGGCCGTGTCGCGGAGGCCGCCCAGGGTCTCCTTCAGCCGTTTGAGACCGGCCTCCTGGTCCTCGGTTAAACCGGCCAGCTCCCGGGCCCTGGTGGACGCCGCGGATTGGCCTTCTTCCATTCCTTGAAGCAAAGAAGCGAGGACCCCACCGGTCTCGGCCAACCTGGTAAGGGTTTCGGCCATTTGGGCCAACTTTTCCCGAAAAACCTCCCCCGTCCCTGCCATCTGGGCCAAAGAGGCTCCCATCTCCTTGAAGGCGGTCAAACCATGGGCAATGTTATTCACGGCTTGCTCGATGGTCGTGGCCGCCCGGATGGTATGTTCCTGGATCTCCCCGATGAGCTCCGTAATTCCCTCGGCCGCCTGGGTGGACTGGGTGGCCAGGTCACGGATGGAGAGGGCCACGGCCTGGAAACCGCGCCCTTCTTCACCGGCCCGGGCAGCCTCGATGGAAGCGTTGACCGCCAAAAGCTTGGTCTGGCGGGCGATGCTCGTGATCAACCGAACGATCCGGCCGATGTTCTCCGAACGTTCCCCCAACCTGCTCACCAGGGTTTTGCTTTCCGCGACGATCTGGTTGACGGCCGCCATCTCCTTCTCCGCCGAAAAGGAGGTCTGGTCCGCGAGCGTTGAGGGGACAAAACCTTCGAAGGCAGCGGCCGCCTCCCTGATCTCCCCGGGGAGGTTACGGAGCTCTACAACCATTTCTTGACAAACCGGTGCAGATCGTCGTAACCGCTCCAGAGTTTCTTCCACCTGGGCGACCAACTCTTTCCCGAGACGGATCGCATGCTGACCCGCCGTCGTCGATTCTTCGGCGATCTGGGCCAGCTGATCCGAAGTACTGACCAGGTTTTTGGCCGCCTTGGTCGCTTCGTGCATCAGTTTGGTGAGCCGGGCCAGCAACACGGCCTGTTCTTCGCCGCTGACGAGGTCATGGAGAAGGTAACGATAACGAAGGCTCAGCCCGTAAAGGGCCAGGGCAATGGCGATTAGATTTATATCCCGCAGCAGGAGGTCGGCGAAGAGATTATAGGTCGTCACGTATTCGGTAATATAAAGGGGCCTGGCCGGGAGAGCCGCGGCGAAAAGGATATCCATTAGAATGATGGAGGCCAAAGTGGCATAGGCGGTTAAGACCGGCGAGACATAGGCCGCGGCGATGATGGCCGGGATGACCCAGAGGAATTCGAGAAACCGTCCTATTTCCCAGTAGTTCGCATACAGGGCGACCATGACCCCGAGGGCCCCGGCCACGATGACGTATTTAACCCATCCTCCTTTTATCCCCTGGGAGAGGAGGATGGTGGGAACCAGAAGGAGGACGATGGCCACCCCAAAAGGCGCCAAATACTGTTCGATGGGGGTAGTAAAAAGCCCCAAAAGGCGGAGAAGCAAAACCAGTGGAAAAAACGGGATGCAATAAACCATCACTCTGGCCACTAATTTATTCGTTTCTTCCTCGTTCCGGCGGACCACGGGATTCTCGGCCATAAGCTCCCCTCCCTACAGGCACCTGCGTTTTGTTTTCGACAGGAGGTTCCATATTCCTGCCGGGGTTTGACGCGGTCCGCCGGAGAAAAATGAAAAAATAACGGTGGGGACGAGCCCCACCGCCTTCAACGGGCCATTTTGTTCACGGTGTCACGGCACGCCCTGGCGGCGGCCAACGCACCGGCCTTGTTGCGCATCCTTACGTCCCGCTGGAGTTTGGCGTATCTGACGTCGAAATTCTTCATCTCCGTGGCCGACATGGTTCCCGGCCGGGTGGGCTTAAACCGGGTCCACAGGACGCCAAGATTATTGGTTTCTTTGGTGGCGGTGGTCCAGTCGTTTCTCTGGAGGGCGGCGATGATGCGCGTGCAGCTTTGGTCCAACTCCCCAGCATCAACAGCCCGTACGCCGGGCAGTCGTTTGGTCGGCGCGACCGGTGCCGGCGTCCGCCGGTTCATCAACCTGGTCGGGCTGAGAGGAGGTGTCGGGCTCGGCGCTCCGGTACGGGGGCGAAGGCCAACGAGCTGACAACGTGCCCCGAGAAAGACCCAGATCAGGGCCAGGGAGAGAAAGGAAAACTTCGCTAACCCTTTTTTCACCGTATTTTCACCTCCGTTTTCTACTTTGCCCGCACCGGAGGTCCTTCAGCCGGAGAATTCGTTGGTAAAACAAAGAAGGGGGTAGCGCTTTACCATCTTGGTATAACCCGGGGAAGAACCGTCAAAAATGGAAACGATGAAAAAAAGAAAGAAATCACTTTTCCTCCTTTTGATAATCATTCTCCCCGGCGCTATCGCCTTCGCCGGCGCGGCCGCACCGGGAAGCTGTTTTGTCCTGGAAAGGGTGGATCCTTCTCTCCTTTTACCTCCGCTCGGGCAAGGGGGTAAGGTTACCGGATACAAATATGTAGAAGGAGAAATAGTGGGGGTGGAACCCGACGCGTGCTGGCTGGTGGATGAGATCGGCGACAAATGGTGTTTTCGCCTCCGGCCGGAAACGCGCGTCTATATCAACGGCTTTCCGGGGAATCCGCAGGCCATGCGGCCCGTTGCTCCCGGCGCCTTTTACTGGGCCGGTATCTGGGCCCGCGATGATGAAGCCGTGGCGATAGAAGCGGCTTATTACGGTGGCGAACTGGTGGTAGAATCCTCTTCTCCGTACGAACTCCGCGGCTGGTCGCCCGAACGGCAAAGATCTTTCTCCCTGAAGACCAGGAAGGGTTGGACGCTGGGAGATCTTTTTCCCGGCCAGATGGTCTACGTCTTGCTGGACCTGGAAGGCCGTATTCGTAGGGTACAAATCCTTAATACCATCAGCCCGGCAGGAGAACTTCCGGAAGGCGTCGAATGAGGAACCCGAAGGGGGCCGCGGATATTGCCCATCAAGGTTCTCGTCGTCGACGACTCCGCCTTTATGCGTCAGGTCATCACCCGCATGCTGCAACAGGACCCGGAAATAACCGTAGTCGGGGTAGCCCGGGATGGTATGGACGCCCTGGCCAAGCTCGAGCGCCTTTCACCCGATGTCCTCACCCTGGACCTTGAAATGCCCAAGATGGACGGCCTGGAATTCCTGGCCCGGGTCATGCAAAGGCATCCCCTTCCGATCGTGGTGGTGAGTTCCTGGGCCACGGCCGGGGCGGAAAAGACCCTTCACGCGCTGGAACTGGGGGCCGTGGATTTTGTCACCAAACCGGTGGCCTTCCCCTCCGAAGCGATGTTCGACATCGCGGAGGAATTGATCGGCAAAGTGAAGACCGCCGCCCTGGCC
>JAAYXC010000131.1 GCA_012516115.1 Bacillota bacterium
AAAGACCCCCCGCCCGCCAAGCCCCGGGCCACAGGTCGAAAAAGGAGACCGCCAGCATAATCCCGCCGGCGACCCCCAGGAGTCTTGCCTGCCACACCGGAGATGGCCGACGGATAAGGACCAAAAGGCCTCCGCCGGCAGTCCCCGTAAAGCCGAGGACGAACCCCAAAGCCGCCGCGGTCAAAATGACGCCCATCCCACCGCCGCCTTTCACCGTCTTCTCCTTAAAAACTAGGCGGAAGGGGGCGGTGGTATGCCGCTAAATACTGAGCTCGTCGCCGGTCGCTCGTCGCTCGGAAGCGGGCTAAGCCTTCACCCCGTGGAACGCCGGGATGGGGTTCTTCCCATGGCTACGAAAAGACGTCGAAGGGGTAACCTAAAGAAAGTCCGGGTAACCGTTCCCCGAGGCAATCAGTCTTCCTTGATGAAGGACGTGACCGTAGTGAAAACCGGGATCGTTCCTCTTCTTTTGGCCGCTGGCGCCGGCACCTGCATGGCCCTCCAGGGGGCCATGAACAGCCTCCTCGGGAAAGGCATCGGCCTCGCCCGGGCGACCTTCCTCGTCCAGGCCACCGGCGCCCTTCTCGCCGGCATACTCCTTTTTTTCCCTTGGCCCGGTTCCTTCGCGGAGCTTGCGCACCTCCCCTGGTATGCCCTGCTCGGCGGGCCGCTGGGGGTGGCCATCGTCTTCCTCGTGGCCGAAAGCATCGCCAAGGCCGGCGCCGGTCCGGCCACCACGGCCATCATCGTCGCCCAGTTGCTCTTGGCCTATCTACTCGACCATTTCGGTCTCTTCGGTCTGGAGAGACTCCCTTTTTCGGCCTGGAAGGCCCTAGGGATAATCCTCATCGCCGCCGGGGGGTGGCTGCTTCTGGGCCGGGCCTAAGGGGAGGCCAGGCGGGTGACGAGCCCCTCCCACCTGGTGGTAACGGCGAAAGCGAGCTGCGAATAATCGGGATACTTGGCCGACCAGCCGGAAAAAGTAGGGAGGAAGACGGCCAGTCCGCCGAGGTCTCTTGCCGCCAGAGGGCCGGTGGCCGCCGTGCGGACCACGAGCCCGCCGCCGGGGCGGAGAAGGTCCTGGATCTCCGCGGCCGTCTGGGCGATCGCGGGAAAGGAACCGGCGGTCTTTTCGCGTAAAAGCCGGACGAAATCGAGCAGGTCGCGGTTTTCCGGATAATAATAGTCGGAATAATAAGCTTCCTGGGCGGCCTCCTGGACGGCGGTCCATAGTCCATCATCCGTGGTGGAGGAGAGGGCCGCCGTCAGCCGGGCGACCGTCGCCAAAAAAAGCGGCCATTTTTCGCCGGTGAGGTGGATCACGCAGCCGATGACCCCTTCCGGCCAGGAAGAAGCGTAGGTCTCGGCGTAGTTCTCGACGAGGAAAGAGGCCAGTTCCGCCCCGCCGGCCCACGGGTGGTCGCAGAGCCAGGAAAGGACGGCGCGATAATCGAGCCCGTCGCCGGGCACCTTCGCCTCGGAACCCACCAGATAATCGACGGGCAGGCCGACGGCGATCTCCGCCGCCACCTCGACCATGGCCATATCGCAGGCATCGAAATGGAGGAGATCGATGCGCTTTCCCGTCGCCGGCGCCGCCGCTTGAAGGGCCATGGCATACTCCTTGGTGGTCAAGGCATCGTCCCCGTCCGTCCAGTCGATGGCCACGGCCTGGGATCCGGAAAGCCCTCCCCTCGTGCCGCCCCCCTTCGACGGAAAAAGGTCGTAGATCCCGCTCCCGTGGTTCCAGAGGACGCGGGCGTACCGGCGCGCGGGG
>JAAYXC010000132.1 GCA_012516115.1 Bacillota bacterium
CCCGGCACGAAGCTCTTCCGGTTAACTTGACTCAGCTCCAGCTCCTCTCGTCTCTTTCTCGAAAACCATGGTTTAAATTGTGGTATTAATAAGTATATCATATTTGGGTCGCTAAGCAATAATCCGTGGTTTTCCCTACGGTTTGACAATACCTGTCAAGGGTGCTAGCCTAAAATTGGCCGGACGACCGAGATGAAAAACGCGTGGTGAGAATGATGCCCCATCGAGAACAGGTCCGGGAAGTAATAAGGCAGATCGTGGAGAGGTACGCTCCGGAGAAAGTGTTTCTCTTCGGCTCGTGCGCCAAAGGTATACCGGCCGAAGCAGCGATATCGATCTATGCCTCGTCAAAGAGGTGGAGGATATACGTAAATTCAAACGTGACGTCCAATTGAACCTGGACGCGGAGATCCCGGTGGATCTCGTGGTTTATACCCCCGCGGTCTAGACGGAATTGACCCGGGACCGGGCGAGTTTTGCGTCCACATCCAGGCGAGGGGGGCGGCCGCCGTGGATAACATGCGGTATCTGGATTGGCTGAAGATGGCGAAAAACGACTTACCGCCGCCAGGATCCTCTTCGAACACGGAGCGGATAACGCCCTGGTCTGTTTCCATTGACAGCAGGCCATCGAAAAATACCTCAAAGGGTATATCCTCAAACAAAGCCAAGAGATCGTGGAGGGATACGGCCTCGTCAGATCGGGGAAGATCGCCTGGCGGTTTAACCCGGAATTCGGAAACTATCTAAAATATCTAGCGCTGGTTAAACGAGATTACATCGAGACCAGATACCCTGCGGACCAGCCACTCGTGGTCTCCCGCGAGGATGTGCAGGAGTGTTTGTGGGATCGTCGAAAAAATCATGGTGTTCATCGAGGCGAATCTTTAACGGGTTTTTCCCAGATCATGCTTTAAGACCGCCGTCTCGCCCTCGCAGGCCGCCCGGGCCATCCTCATCGGGTATTGTCATGACCCGGCGAAAGAGGCCATGCCATTTGCGGGCGAGGGTTCCGGCCGCGTTATTCGTTTTCCCGAAGAGACCGCGCAAGGCGCGCCGAAGATCGGTGGGATTAGAAGAACGTCAATACGTCAAGATCACCGCCAAGACCTCCAGCGGTTCCTCGCCGATATTGGCCAAGGCATGGGTCCGGCCGCCGCCCGCGATGGCCGCCTCCCCCGGGCCCAGCTCGAAACTGGTGCCGTCCTCGGTGACACGGGCCCGCCTTTCAAAATGTAAAAAATTTCCTCTTCCTCTTTATGCTCGTGTAGCCCGAGGGAACAGCCCGGTTCGAGGACGAGCCGGGCGATGAGCCTGGTATGGCCCCGGTACTCCCCGGGTTCAAAGAGATGGTAGATCCTGACCTCCCCTTCGCCTCCCCGCATCCGCGGACGGACCTCTTCGCGCATCTCGGCGGCGCGCTTGATCATCTTCCCCCGCTCCTTCCACCGGGATTTCGTATCTCGGCCTTTTAACAGGAAAGGCCGACGTTACCGCCACTCCGACCTGCGGCCATCCCCTTGGCGAACCACCTCCAGCCCTTCGGGTAACCTCCTCTCTTCGACCGAAGAGAGGAGGGAAGGCATCCCAGAGAGCTTTACCAGCCCCTAGACCACGATGTTCACGAGTTTACCCGGGACGTAAACGAGCTTCTTGATCACTTTACCCGCCAGCTGGGCCTGCACGCCCTCGGCCGCCAAGGCGGCCCGCTTGGCCTCTTCTTCGGCCACATCTACCGGCAGGACCACCTTGTCGCGAATCCGACCATTAACCTGGATGACGAGCTCAAAGGTCTCCTCCGCCGCCAGCTCCGGATTATAGGTCGGCCAGGCCTGGTTATGGACCGAGTACTCGTAACCCAAAAGCGACCAGCCCTCTTCGGCGAAATGCGGCCAGACCGGGGCTAAAAGAAGGAGGAAATTCCGGACGGCCTCCTCCCAGGCCTGGGTGGCGTGGAGGGCCGGTTTGGCCTCGCGCATGGCGTTAGCCAGTTCCATCAAGGCCGCGATATAGGTATTGAAGGAGAAGTCTTCCATATCCCGGGTACAACGCCGGATCGTCTGGTGGACTTTTCGCCGCAGCGCCCGCTCCTCTGCTACCCCGGCGGTCTTTTTCTCTTGCGGCGGGGCCAAAAGCAGGTCCCAGGCCCGATGGAGGAAGCGGTAAACACCCTCGATGCCCCGGCTGTCCCAGGGACCGCCTTGTTCCCAGCGCCAACCGAACATGAGGTAGGCGCGGACCGTGTCGGCTCCGTACTTCTCGACGAGCTCATCGGGGGCGATGACGTTCCCCCGGGATTTGCTCATCTTCTCGCTGTCTTCCCCGAGGATGACGCCCTGGTTGCGCAGGGCGAGCATAGGCTCGTCGAAGTCCACGAGCCCCAGGTCGCGCATGGCCTTGGTAAAGAAGCGGGTATAGATCAGGTGCATACAGGCGTGCTCGACCCCACCGGTATACATATCCACCGGTAGCCAGTAACGGGCCTCCTCCCGGTCGAAGGGGAGGTCGCCCTTGTGGTACGGGCTAAGATAAGCATACTGGTACCAGGAAGAACAGATAAAGGTATCCATGGTATCGGTCTCCCGCTCGGCCGGGCCGCCGCAGCGCGGGCAGGTCGTCCGGCGGAAAGCCTCGTGGTACTTGAGGGGCGACTCGCCGGTGGGAAGGAACTCGGCGTCCTCGGGCAAGAGGACGGGCAGGTCTTCGTAGGGCACGGGCACGGTCCCGCACTTTTCGCAGTAAATGATGGGGATGGGCGCGCCCCAATAACGTTGGCGGCTGATGAGCCAGTCGCGTAGGCGGTAGTTGACGGCGGGCTTGCCGAGGCCCTTCTCCGCCAGCCAGGCGATGACCTTGGCCCTTGCCTCTTCGCCCGGGGTACCGGTGAAGGGTCCGGAGTTGATCATCGTCCCGTACTCGGCATGGAAGAGGAGGTCCCGGTAATATGGGTTAGTCTGGAGCATCTCCATGAGCGTGCGGCACGACCGGACGTTAGGCTCTAATTCCTTGCACCGGATAAGGATCTCCCGCTCGGCGGCGAGGGAGTTGAGTTCCCTGACCCCATCCGGGAAGATCCAAATCCACCGGCCGCCGACGATCTCCACCCACCCATCGGCGGCGAAGTTCTCCCGGGTGATTTTAATGAACTCCGCGGCCCGGTCTTTATGGAAAGCGACCCTGACCCAGCCCTCTTCGACCTCCGGGACAAAGCCGGCCTCTTTTAAGGCTAAGGCATAGCCTTCTTTCATCACCCGGGCCAGGGCGGTGGCGCGGCAGGCGCCGTCGGGACGGTCGATCACCGGGAGGACCGGCAGACCGTATTTGAAGGCAAAGGCGAAGTCCCGTTCGTCGTGAGCCGGGACGCCCATGATGGCGCCGGTACCGTAGCCCATCATTACGTAATCGGCGATCCAGATGGGAACGCGCTCACCGTTGACGGGGTTGATGGCGTAGGCGCCGGTGAAGACACCCGTCTTCTCGCGGTCCGCGGCCAGGCGGACGATCTCGGTCTGGCGCGTGGCCTGGGCGGTATACTCCTGGATCTCGGCCCGCCGGTCGGGGGTGGTGATGACGGACACCAAAGGATGCTCCGGGGCCAGGACCATGAAGGTCACCCCCCAGAGCGTATCCGGCCGGGTGGTGAAGACGGAGAACTCGTGGCTCGTTGCTTGTCGCTCGTTGCTCGTGGAAGCGGACGGGGCGACCTTAAAGACTACCTCGGCACCCTCGCTCTTGCCAATCCAGTTGGTCTGCATGGCCACCACGCGCTCGGGCCAGTCGATCTTCGAGAAGTCCAGGAGTTCCTCGGCATAGTCGGTGATCTTGAAGAACCACTGCTCGAGCTCCTTACGGATGACCGGGGTCCCGCAGCGCTCGCAATGACGGTCTTCGCCCCAGACCTGTTCCCGAGCGAGGGTGGTATTGCACCTGGGACAGAAATCTACCGGCGCGAACTTCCGGTAGGCCAGGCCTTTTTCATAAAACTTCAGGAAGAACCATTGGGTCCATTTATAGTATTCGGGCAGGCAGGAGATGACCTCGCGGTCCCAGTCGAAGATGGCCCCCATGGACTTGAGCTGTCGCCGCATGCGGGCGATGTTCTCCATGGTCCACTTATGGGGATGCACGCCGTGCTTGATGGCGGCGTTCTCGGCCGGGAGCCCGAAGGCGTCGAAGCACATAGGGAAGAGGACGTTGTAACCGCGCATGCGCATGTAACGGGCGCGGGCGTCCGAGGGAGCCGTGGCGTACCAGTGGCCGATGTGAAGGTCCCCGCTGGGGTAAGGGAGCATGGTCAAAGCATAATGCTTGGGCCGGTTCCAGTCCACCCGTGCGCGGTAGAGGCCGTCCTGGGCCCACCGCTTTTGCCAGCGTGGTTCGATCTCTTGTGGAAAGTATTTCTTCGTTTTCACCACCGAGCCCCTCCTCGCCTCCGTGTGAAGCAAAACGGCTCTGGATTCATTTCAGTTATACCAAAGCCCGGCGAGAGCGTCAAGGCGAAGAGGGGAAGGGAAACAGGCCATGGTGTGGAAAACCTAAAAGACAAATCCGGTAAGGAGGTAAAAGGGTGAAGCAACCGGAAAAACGTACCGTCCTTATCACCGGCGCCTCGACCGGCATCGGCGCGGCCATCGCCCTGCGACTGGCCCGGGAGGGTTACCGGGTCTTCGGCACCACCCGCCGGTTAAAAAACCTGGAAAACGCGCCGAACGAGCTTAAGGCGGCCATGAACGAATGCTTCCTCCGCTTTGTGGAGCTCGATGTCACGGATCCCGCCACCATCGCGGCGGCGCTGGACCGGATCTACGCCGAGGCCGGCCAAATCGACGTGCTTATCAACAATGCTGGATGGGGGACCTTCGGGTCGGTGGAAGAACTACCGATCGAGACCGCCCGGGCACTCTTTGAGGTCCTCGTCTTCGGTCCCCTTCGGATGATCGGGGCCGTCGTTCCCCGGATGCGGGAACGGCGGCACGGTATGGTGATCAACATTACCTCCATCGCCGCCCGGGCGGTCATCCCCTTCCAGGCCCATTATTAGGCGGCCAAGGCCGCCATGGAAGCTCTCACCATCGGACTCCGCCAGGAGCTTTTACCTTTCGGCGTGCAGGTCGTAGCCGTGGCCCCGACCGATATCAACACCCGGTTCAACGA